>NZ_JBFAYB010000128.1:0-19320 GCF_040681075.1 Streptomyces sp. NPDC051907
TACGCCCCCGTACGGCCTTCGGCCGTGTCCACAAAAGCCGGACGGGCTGGGTTTCCGGCGACTGAGGCGCGTATTCAGCCCCGCCGGCGTTTGAGGCGCGGGGTCCGGGGCAGCGCCCCGCGGGCCGCCCGCACAGGACACGCCGCCCTAGACCGCGGGCGCTCCACGTCCTCAATCGCCGGACGGGCTGAAATGGTCGGGCCGCGGGGTCCGGGGCAGCGCCCCGCAGGTCGCCCGCGCAGGGGCAACTCAGCCCCGCCCCCTCAGCTCCCTCTTCAGAACCTTCCCACTCGCATTCCTCGGCAGCTCCCCCACGAACTCCACCTTCCTCGGCACCTTGTAGTTCGCCATCTCCCGCCGCGCCCAGGCGATCACGTCGTCCGACGTCAGCGTCGAGCCCTTCCGGCGGACCGCGTACGCCTTGCCGACCTCCCCCAGCCGCGCGTCCGGGACGCCGATCACCGCGATGTCCGCGATGTCCGGGTGGAGGCCGAGCAGTTGCTCGATCTCCGCGGGGTACGCGTTGAAGCCGCCGACGATGAACATGTCCTTGATCCGGTCGGTGATCCGCAGGTTGCCCGCCGCGTCCAGCACCCCCACGTCGCCCGTGCGCAGCCAGCCGTCCTCCGAGAGGACCTGGGCCGTCTCCTCGGGGTCCTCGAAGTAGCCCTGCATCACGTTGTGTCCGCGCACCAGGACCTCGCCCGGCTCGCCGAGCGGCGCGCCGACGCGGACCTCGGTGCCGGGGATCGCCCGCCCGGAGGTCGACGCGATGGTCTGCGGGTCGTCGCCGCGGCGGCACATGGTGACGATGCCGCTCGCCTCGGAGAGTCCGTACGCCGTCAGCACTGTCGCGATGCCCAGCTCGCCGCGGAGCCGCTCGACCAGCTGCAGCGGGACCACCGCCGCGCCGGTGACCACGAGCCGCAGCGCGGACAGGTCGTGCTGGTCGCGGGACGGGTGGTCCAGCAGCGACTGGTGAAGGGTCGGCGGCCCCGGCAGCACCGATATCCGCTCGGCGGCGATGTTGGCGAGCACGGTGTCCACGTTGAAGACCGGCTGCGGCACCATCGTCGCGCCCCTGGTCAGGCAGGCGATGACGCCCGCCTTGTAGCCGAAGGTGTGGAAGAAGGGGTTCACGATCAGATAGCGGTCGCCCTCGCGCAGCCCGGCGAGCTCGCTCCACACGTCGTAGCAGCGCAGGGTCTGGGCGTGGGTGATGACCGCGCCCTTGGGGCTGCCCGTGGTGCCCGAGGTGAAGACGATGTCGGAGGGGGCGCTGGGCTCGATGGAGTCCGCGCGGGTGCGGACCTGCCGCGAGGTGACCAAGTCGCCGTCGGCCAGGAAGTCCTTCCAGGTGCGGAAGTCGTCGGGCGCGGAGTCGGCGAGGACCACCACCTGTTCCAGGTGCGGCAGGTCCGCGTCCGCCCGGCGCAGCGAGGCGACGTACGAGGCGCCGAGGAACGTGCCCGTGATGAACAGCAGCTTGGCCCGGCTGCGCTGGAGCACGTACGCCGCCTCGCCGCCCTTGAACCGCGTGTTGAGCGGGACGAGCACCGCTCCCGCCGTGACCGCGCCGAGCGCGGAGACGATCCAGTCGAGGGTGTTGGGGGCCCAGATCGCGACTCGGTCGCCGGGCTCGACGCCCGCGGCCATGCAGGCGGCGGCCGCGCGCTCGACGCGTTCGCCCAGTTCTCGGTACGAGACGCGGGTGCGGCCCTCGACGACGGCCTCCCGCTCCCCGTATCTCCCCGCTGCGTCGCGTACCAGCCTCGGGATGCTGCCCCACTCCAGGTCGCCACGCATCGCAAGCCCTCCCACCGCAGTAGCTGACTAACCGTCAGATTAGCTGTAGCCTTCCCGGCTGTCAGCAGTCATGACGAGCGGGGAGGCAGCCATGGCGACGCCCGGGACCGTGCCCTTGAGAGATGCGACGGCGATCGTCGGCATCGGACAGACGCCCTTCGCGAGACAACTGCCCGAATCCGAGAAGACCCTGGCCTGCCGGGCGATCCTCGCGGCCCTCGACGACGCCGGCATCGAGCCCCGCGAAGTCGACGGATTCGCCTCGTACACCATGGAGGAGACCGACGAGGTCGAGGTCGCCAAGGCCATCGGCGCGGGCGACGTCACCTTCTTCTCCAAGGTCGGCTACGGCGGCGGCGGCTCCTGCGCCACCCTCGCCCATCTCGCCGCCGCCGTCGCCACCGGACAGGCGAGCGTCGGCGTCGCCTGGCGCTCCCGCAAACGCGGTTCGGGGCCCAGGCCCTGGAAGAACACGGCGGTCCAGCTGCCCACCCCCGCCCAGTGGACCCGCCCCTTCGGACTGCTGCGGCCCACCGACGAGATCGGCATGCTGGCCCGCCGCTATATGCACGAGTACGGCGCGACCCGCGACCATCTGTTCAATGTGGCCCTCGCCTGCCGCAACCGCGCCAACCAGAATCCGGCCGCGGTGATGTTCGACCGGCCGCTGACCCGCGAGATGTACATGACCGCCCGCTGGATCAGCGAGCCGCTCTGCCTCTTCGACAACTGCCTGGAGACCGACGGCGCGCTCGCCTGCGTGATCGTCGGCGCGGAGCGGGCCCGCGACTGCCGGCAGCGGCCCGTCTACATCCACTCCGCCGCCCAGGGCCTGCCCGCCCAGCACCACGGCATGGTCAACTACTGGAACGACGACCCGCTGACCGGCCCCGCCTGGACCGCCGCCCGCCAGCTGTGGAAGACCGCGGACTTCGGCCCGCAGGACGTCGACGTGGCCCAGATCTACGACGCGTTCACCCCGCTCATCCCGCTCTCGCTGGAGGGCTACGGCTTCTGCGGACGCGGCGAGGGGGCCGCCTTCACCGAGGGCGGCGCCCTGGAGATCGGCGGCCGGCTGCCCCTGAACACGGGCGGCGGCGGACTCTCCGAGGCGTACGTCCATGGCTTCAACCTCATCAACGAGGGCGTGAAGCAGCTGCGCGGCGTCTCCACCGCGCAGGTCCCCGACGCCGCGACGTGCCTGGTCACGGCGGGCGAGGGGGTTCCCACATCGGCTGTCCTGCTGAGGAGTTGAGATGCTTGCACCGGTCGTCGACGAGGACGGCGCGCCGTTCTGGCAGTACACCGCCCAGGGCGAACTGCGCGTCCAGGCGTGCGCCGCGCCCGGCTGCGGCGAGCTGCGCTTCCCGCCCAGGCCCTGCTGCCCGCACTGCCAGTCCTTCGACAGCGAGTGGCGGCTGATGAGCGGCCGCGGGCGGATCTGGTCGTATGTGCTGCCCCATCCGCCGCTGCTGCCCGACTACGCCGAACAGGCCCCGTACAACGCCGTCGTCGTCGAGCTCGCGGAGGCGCCGCGCATCCGGCTCGTCGGCAACGTGGTCGCCGCCCCGGACGCGGCGCTGAACTCCGTCGACCCGGCGCGGCTGCGCATCGGCGCGCCCGTGCGGGCCGTCTTCGCCCGCCTCGGCGAGCTGACCGTGCCGCGCTGGCTGCTGGAGCGGCCGTGAGCCTGCGGATCGAGACGGACAAGGAGACCGGCGTCGCGCTCCTGACGCTCGACCGGCCCGAGCGGCACAACGCCGTCGACCTGGCGATGGCCGCCGAACTGACCGCCGCCTGGCGTCAGTTCCGGTACGACGACTCGGTGCGGGCCGCGGTGATCACGGGCGCGGGCGTGAAGGCGTTCTGCACCGGCATCGACCGCTCGGCCGAGGTGCCGCAGCCCTCGTCCCCGTACTCGATCGACGATCCGCTGCTCGCCATCGGCCCGAAGGCGAACGACCTGTGGAAGCCGGTGATCGCGGCCGTGGAGGGGATGGCCTGCGGCGGCGCGTTCTATCTGCTCGGCGAGAGCGAGTTCGTCGTGGCGTCGAGGGAGGCGGCCTTCTTCGATCCGCACACGACGTACGGGATGGTCAGCGCCTACGAGGCCGTCTATCTGGCGCAGCGGACGCCGTACGGCGAGGCGGCGCGGATGGCGCTGATGGGAACGGCCGAGCGGGTCTCGGCCCGACGGGCGTACGAGACGGGCCTGGTCTCCGAGCTGACCGAGCCGGGCGAGGCGGCGACGGCCGCGCTGCGGGCCGCGGCGGTGGTGGCGTCGTACCCGACCGAGGCCGTGCAGGGCACGGTCCGGGCGGTGTGGGCGGCCGGGGAGGGGGCGCGGGCGGCGGCGTTCGCGCAGGCGCCGCATCTGATCGCGCTGGGCAGTCTGCCGCCGGAGCGCCAGGCGGAGCGCTTCGCGGGGCGCGGCGGATCGGGATACCGGCTGCGCTGACCGCGGTGGGGCCAGGGGGCGTGTGGGCGGGGTGCCGGGTGCGTCCCGGGCGCGGGTCCCAGGCGAGGGCCCCAGGTGCGCCCCGGGCGCCGGGGGCCAGAGGCGAGTCCGGGCGCCAGGGCCAGGGGTGGGTCCGGGGCGCTGGGCGCCAGGGGCGGGTCCGGACACCAGGTGCCAGAGGTGGGTCCGGGCGCCAGGCACCAGAGGCGGGTCCGGGGCGCGCGCCCCGGACCGCAGACCCCGGACCTGTGCGACTAGCTGGCCGTGCGGCTCGCGCTGATGACTTCGCACTTCTTGTACTCGGAGCCGTTGCCGGAGCCGGTGTACGGGGTGGTGGCCGTGGTCGTCTGCGAGCCGCCCGCGGCGACCTGGAGCCCGTCGACCTTGGCGATCGCGACGTTCACGTCGGCTGCGCCGAGGTCGCCCTTGAACTGCAGGCTGACGTCGTAGGCGTACGCCAGCGAGTCGGTGTTGGTGACCGTGATCTTCGCGGTGAGGTTCTTGCCGGCCTTGTCGAGGCCGCACTCGAGGATGCGGACGTCGCGTTCGGCCTTGCGGGCGCTGCTGCTGCCGCCGCCGGGGAGCGAACCGCCGGACGTGGAGCTGCCGTTGTCGTTGTCGCTGCTGCCGCCGGAGCTGGAGCTGGAGCCGCCGCCGTGGCTGCTTCCACCACCGCAGCTGCCGCCGCCGGAGCCTCGCGCGCCCGTCAGAGCGACGAGCACGATGCCGAAGACGGCGACAGCGCGGACATGACGGATCTTCACGTTTCAACCCCCGTTGAAAGTGGTAGGTGCGTGCTCGATTTGACGAGCGCACGTCACCCTAGCAGCGTGCACGGACAGCTCCGGCCCACCCGCGAAGGGCTCAGCCCTCCAGCACGTCGACGTCGCCGATCTGACACTCCCTGACCCGCGCCGCGTCCTTCGGCGTCGCCATCTCGACCTCGAACGTCTTGCTCTGGCCCGGCTCGACGGTCACCTTGCCCGAGCCGTAGTCGATGCACTTGCCGCCCAGACCGGTGAAGTCGAGGTTCGGCGCAGCACCGCGCCCCACCCCCTGAACCTGATGTACCTGACACGGCGCGGACACGGCAGCAGTCGCGAATCCGCCGGGAATTCAGGGGGCGTGACGGCCGTCGCACAAGGCACGGAAGGGGCCGGATACGGCGGCCGTCTCGATCACGACGCTACGCCCGCTGCGTGCGCGTCGCCATCGGGACCGCACGGGCGGGCGGGCGGTCTGGCCCGCCGGGCGTGCAGCCGGGAGGCGTTGCGGTCGCACGCACTGCTCCGGCCCGGGCGCCCCGAACGGCCTAACGCGCTCCCCCGGCGCCGGCGCCGCGTCCCGTCGCCGTGCCCTTGACCGCGTCGAGGGCGTAGACGCAGCGGTCCTTGCTGCACGCGTACACCACCCCGCCCTGCGCCACCGGGGAGCCGGTGATCTCGCCGCCGGTCGCGAGCTTCCAGCGCAGTTGGCCGCCGCTCGCGTCGAGGGTGTAGAGCACATGGTCGGCGGAGCCGAAGTGGACCCGGCCGTCGGCGACCACGGGCGCGCCGATGACCTCGCCGCCCGCGGCGAAGCGCCACATGGGCGTGCCGGTGACCGCGTCCAGGGTGTAGAGCGCGCTGCCGCTGCCGACATGGATGTTCCCGGCGGCGACCAGGACGGGCTCGATGGACTGGCGCGACTCGGTGGCGATGCGCCAGCGGTCCTTGCCGGTCGTGGCGTCCAGGGCGTACACCGTGCCGAGGTAGTCGGCCAGATAGACGCCGCCGCCCGTCACGGCGGGGCCGGGCGCGAAGACCGGCGGCGAGAGGAAGACCGCTGGGGCCTCGAAGTGCCAGCGGACCAGGCCGCTGGAGACGTCGACGGCCAGGACGCGGGTGCCCGCCGCGACGTACACATAGCCGTCGGGCGCGGAGTGCACCCGCACGGGGACGTTGCCGCAGGACGCCGCGTCGCCCACGGGGTACGACCAGCGCTCGACGCCCGTGCGCGAGTCAAGCGCGCGCAGCCGCGCGTCCTTCCACACGAACACCGTGTCGCCGAAGACCGCGGGCCCGGCCTCGGGCGTCTCGAAGTCGGTCTGGGCGCCGGTGACCTCCCACAGCTTCTCGCCGTTGGACGCCTCCCACGCCTGTACGCCGCCGCCGCGCGTCCCGGTCACCACGGTGCCGCGGTCCACCTTGAGGGAGTACACCCAGGCGTCGGTCTGCAGCCGCCAGCGCTCGGTGCCGTTCGTGGCGTCCAGGGCGTACAGCGTCGGCCCGTCCGAGGCGTGGATACAGCCTCCGGAGACGGCCATCGCCCACGCCACGTCCCTGGTCTTGAACTGGCGGCGGCCGCTGCCCACGTCCAGGGCGTGCACCTCGAAGGACGTGACGTACAGCAGGTCGCCGGCGACCACGGGCGTGCCCCAGACGTCGTTCGACATCCGAAAACGCCAGGGCCGCCAGTGGGCGGGGGACGCGTCCGGGGGCTGCGCGGGCGGCGGCACGGGGGCCTGGGCGGGGGCGGAGCCCTGCGGCGACCCGGCGGGGTCCGAGCCGTTCAGCCCGGCGGGCGGGCGGACCCAGCCGGTGGCGGGACCGGCCTCGACGACCGCTCCGCGACCGGCGTCGGCGACGCGGGGGCCCGGGCCGATGGGGACCTTCGCCCCGGCCAGCCGCACCGGTCCCGTCGAGGCGGGCGCGCCGGACGCCTGCGCGCCGACGGGCGAGGGCGCGGCCTGTCCCGTACGCGGATCGCTGCCGCCCTGCCACCCCGAGTCCCAGTCGGGCTGCTGGCGCGGCGGGGGCGGGACCTGCGGGGCCGGGGGCGGATCGGCGGGGCGCTGTGCCGGGGCGGGCTGGGCGGGCCGGCCGCCTCGGCGGGTCTCGATCATCGCGGTGGCGCGGGAGGGCAGCCAGGCGGAGGCGGTCCCGCTGTCGTCGCTGCCGGAGGAGAACAGATGCGGGGCGAGCTGGGCCTGGAGGTCCTCGGGCGTGGGCCGCAGCCCGGCCTCCATCTGCATACAGGACTCGATGAGCGGGCGGAGCTCGTCGGGCAGCCCGTCCAAGTCGGGGCCCTCGCGCAGCAGCATGAAGACGGTCTCGACGGGATTCGCGCCATGGAAGGGGGCGTGGCCGGTCGCCGCGAAGACGAGGGTGGAGCCGAGCGAGAAGACGTCGCTCGCCCCGGTGACGCTGCGGGAGTCGCGGGCCTGCTCGGGCGACATGTACGCGGGCGTGCCGACGGCGACGTTCGTCATGGTCAGCCGGGTGTTGGAGACGCCGGACGCGATGCCGAAGTCGATGACCCGCGGCCCGTCCTCCACGACCAGGACGTTGGAGGGCTTGAGGTCGCGGTGGACCAGGCCCGCGCCGTGGATGGACTGCAGGGCCTCGGCGACGCCTGCCGCCAGCCAGCGCACGGCCTGGGCGGGCATGGGCCCGCACTCGTTCACTATTTCCTCGAGCGAGGGCGCGGGGACGTACGCGGTGGCCAGCCACGGCACGGCCGCCCGCGGGTCGGCGTCCACGACGGCCGCGGTGTAGAAGCCGCTGACCGCGCGGGCGGCCTCCACCTCACGTGTGAAGCGGACGCGGAACAGCTGGTCCTCGGCGAGCTCGGTGCGCACCGTCTTGATCGCGACCCGGCGGCCGGAGGCCGAACGGGCGAGATAGACCAGTCCCATGCCGCCGGCACCGAGCCGGCCCAGCACCTCGAACGGACCGATCCGTCTCGGGTCATGCTGCGTCAGCTGCTCCATCACTTGCCTGCCACCTCCCCGTACGGACTCCAGAAGATATGGAGCCCGCCACATAAAGCCCCGTGCAGCGTCTCATCACCGAGCCGCTCAGCGTTGCGCACCCTGATTCTTCCTGTCTCCGGCGCCGGTTGCGAACCCGGGGGCGGATCGGGGTGTCTCACCCGGATTCGGGCAGGCTCCGCGCCTTTCCGCCCGCCCCCGCCCGCCCTCAGCCCGTTCCCGCCCCTTTCAGCCGCCCGCCCGCCCTTAAGTAGGCCCCGCCCTCAAGTCCGCCCCGCGCTCAGTCAGCCCGTCCCCCGCCCTCCGTCAGGCCGTCCCGCCCGCCTTCAGGCCGTCTCCGCCTTCCGGTCGCGCTTCCGCTCTCGCCTGCGGCCCTGTCTGCGGCCCTGCTTCTGGTCGTCCGGCCCGGCTTCCCGGCCGGCTTCCTCCCGATCGGCCTGAGCCCCCGGCTCCGCCGCGTCCGGCGGGCCGGCCGGCTCTGCCAGCACGGCGAAGGTAGCGCCCTGGTTGTCGGTGAGCACGGCGATGCGTCCATACGGAATGTCGAAGGGCGGGGCCTGGACGCGTCCGCCGAGCCGGGTGACGGCCTCGGCGGTCTCGTCGCAGTCGTCGACGCAGAAGTAGATGAGGAAGTGGCCTGGCATCTCGGCGGGGAACGCCTCGGTCAGAACGCTGCGGCCGCCGACGGCGGTCTCGTCGCCCGGCTCCGTGCCGGCGGGGGACCACATGCGGAAGTCGACGGTCGAGTCGGGCAGATCGGTGCCCTGGAAGCCGAAGACGGACTCGTAGAAGGAGTCCACCCGGTCCTTGTCGCGGGTGTACACCTCGGTCCAGCAGAAGGAGCCCGGCTCGCCCCGCTTCTCGAAGCCCGGCTTCTCGCCCGCCTGCCAGATGCCGAAGACCGCGCCCCCGGGGTCGGTGGCGAGCGCCGACACGCCTGCGGCCCCGAGGGACGTGGGGGAGGTGATCACCTGGCCGCCTGCCTCCTCGATCTTCCTGGTCAGCGCCCTGGCGTCGGCAGCGGCGAAGTAGACGCCCCAGACGGTGGGCATACGGCCGTCCCGCTTGGGGGCGAGGGCGGCGACGAGCTTGCCGTCGCTGAAGGCGTCGAAGAAGGGGCCGTCTCCCTGCGCGAAGGTCCATCCGAAGAGCTCGCCGTAGAACCGCTTGCCGGCCTCGACGTCGGAGAGCTGCGCGTCGATCCAGCATGGCGTGCCCTCAGTGAATGCGGCCATGGACCGGTCCTTCCCTTCGCAGGGGACGGCGCGAGGGGATGTGGCGCCCCTCACACTCAAGCTAGCGGCGCACCACGCGACCCGCAGTGCACAAATTCGAACATTTGCTCAAAATACCGGGTTCGAGGCGAAGGTTCGTTGAGTTGTGCACAGAAGTTGTCCACAGGCTGTTGATAACACTATTGGCGCATTCTCGCCGTGGTTCTGCGGCCGCCGAGGGGCCGTGATCCGCCGGGGGCGGCCCCGCGGAGCGCGTACGGGGGCACGCGCGGGCACGCTCGCGGAGCAGCCCGTCGCGGCCTTGCGCCATGGCCTCCCCGGCCGTGCGCCATGGCTGCCGCACCCCATTTGCAGTCGGCCGAATCGCGCGCCGATCACCCCTCGGTAAGCTGACGGCATGACAGGACAAGTACGCACAGTCGACGGCCGAGTGGCCGGACGACGCGGCCAGGCGACGCGGCAGAAGCTGCTCGACTGCCTCAGCGAGATGCTCAGCTCCTCGCCGTACCGGGACGTCAAGGTCATCGACGTGGCCCGAAAGGCGGGCACTTCGCCCGCGACGTTCTACCAGTACTTCCCCGACGTCGAGGGCGCGGTCCTCGAGATCGCCGAGGAAATGGCCAAGGAGGGCGCAGGGTTGACCGAACTGGTCGCCGACCGCTCCTGGGTGGGCAAGGCAGCGTGGCAGACCTCGGAGCAACTGGTCGAGGGCTTCCTGGACTTCTGGCGCCGCAACGACGCGATCCTGAGGGTGGTGGACCTCGGAGCGGCGGAGGGCGACAAGCGGTTCTACAAGATCCGCATGAAGATCCTCAACTCGGTCACCAACTCCCTGACGGACGCGGTGAAGGAACTCCAGTCCAAGAACAAGGTCGACAAGGACGTCAGTCCGGCGGCGGTCGCGGGCTCCCTGGTGGCGATGCTGGCCGCAGTCGCCTCGCACCAGAAGGGGTTCACGACCTGGGGCGTGAAACAGGCGGAACTGAAGCCGAACCTCGCACTGTTGGTGCATCTGGGCATCACCGGGAAGAAGCCGACGAAGTAACGGCGGCGCGCGAGAGCGCGCGCCCGAGTCCTGTCACGCCGACGGCGGTCTGTCATGTCCTGACGACTGCCGTCGGCGCTCCTGTATCCGGGTGCGGTCGGCGCTCCTGCTGTCCGGGTGCGGTCGCGTCACCGCCACCGCCGGCATCTCCGCGGCCCCGCGTCCCCGGGTCCCCGCACCCCGTCACCTGCGGGTCAGCCGGAAGAGGCGGATCTCCCTCGTCACCCGCGCCTGGTACGTCGCGTACGGCGGCCAGAAGGCCAGCGCCTGCCGCCACGCCTCCTCCCGCTCCTCGCCCGACAGCAGCGACGCCGTCACCTCGATGTCCACGCCCTTCCAGTTGATCTGGGCCTCCGGGTGGCGGAGCAGGTTCGCCGTCCAGGACGGGTGGCCCTCGCGGCCGAAGTTGGAGCCGATCAGCAGCCAGGCGCCCCGGTCCTCCTGCGGCATGCAGGCCAGCGGGGTGACCCTGGGCAGGCCGCTCTTCGCGCCGCGGGCAGTCAGGATCACTCCCGGCAGCATCTGGGCGCTGAGCAGCACCTTTCCCCGCGTCAGCCGGTGCACCGCGCGGTCCATCGCCGGAATGAAGTGCGGCGCGATCTTCGCGAAGGCCCGCGTCGAGGACATCTTCTGGACCAGTCGCACGCCCGCCCCGGTCACACCGCCACCGCTTCCGACGCGAAGAGACCCGCCCGTTCGGCCGCATGGCCCCGGAGTCTGTGGACCGGGCCGAACAGCAGCTCGTCCGCCGACGCCCGTTTGAAGTACAGATGCGCCTCGTGCTCCCAGGTGAAGCCGATGCCCCCGTGCAGCTGGATCGCCTCGGCCGCGACCGCCCGCAGCGCCTCCAGGCCCGCCGCCAGCGCCAGTCCGCCCTCCGAGGGGTCCCAGGCCGCGTAGTACGCCGCCGAGCGCGCCGCCTGGACCCGTACGTACAGGTCCGCCAGCCGGTGCTGCACCGCCTGGAAGGAGCCGATCGCCCGCCCGAACTGCTCGCGCGCCCCGACGTACTCCACTGTCCTCTCCAGCGCGCTCCCCGCGGCCCCCACCGCCTCCGCGGCGAGCAGCGCCGCCGCCCCCGCCCCGACCGTCGCCAGCGCGCCGGGGACGTCTACCACGCGGTCCGGCCCCGCGCCGGGGACGTCGACCACACGCCCGGACCCCGCGTCGGCGCCGTCGCCCGTGTCCGTGCCGAGCAACTCCGCTTCGCAGTCGCGCAGTTCGACGCGCGCCTGCGGCCGCGTCTCGTCCAGCGCCGTCTGCCGCACCCTGACCAGCCCCGCCGCATCCGCCCTGACCAGGAAGAGCAGCGTCCGGCTGCGGGCGAACCCGCCCGTGTGCGCCGCCACCGCCAGCACCCCCGCGCTGTGCCCGTCGAGGACCTGCGCCGCCTCCCCGTACAGCAGCCAGCCGCCCCCGGCGCCCGCGGGCCGGGCCTGCACGCCTCCCGCCCGGCCGCCGCCCGCCCACTGCCCGCCTGCGTTCTCGCCGGTCAGCCCGAGCGCCAGCGCGAGGCTTCCGCCCGGCACCGCGAGGGCGCAGGTGAGCGAGCCGTCCGCGATCCGCGGCAGCAGCGCCTCGCGCTGCGCCTCGCGTCCGAGCGCGGCGATCAGCGGCGCGACCAGCCCCGCGGTCGCGAGCAGCGGCGACGGCAGCAGCGCCCGCCCGGTCTCCTCGCAGGCCAGCGCGAGCTCCATAGGCGTGCACCCCACGCCTCCGTACCGCTCCGGCAACGCCAGCCCCGGGAGCCCCAGCTGCTCGGACAGCCGCGTCCACAGCTCGGCGTCGTACCCGTCGGCGGTACGGACGGCGGCCTTGACGTCGTCCGGTCCGCACCGTTTGGTCAGCACCTCGCGCAGGGTGCGGCGGATCTCGTCCTGCTCCGCGGTGAAGGCGGCGTCCATGGGGCCCTCCATATCTGACGGGCCGTCATGCTAGGCGGGAGGGCCCGATATGCACATACCTCGGACCCGGCCAACCTCCCCCGCCGCTATAGCGCCTCGCCCGCCTCGTCAGCAGACCTCTCCCCGCTCCGCCGCCGTCGCCCGCAGCAGATCCCGTACGAGGTCGAAGTCGATCCGCTCCATGCGCCGGAACCGCAGGCATCCCTTGCCCACGTCCTGGTCCACCAGCCGCTCCTCGAACGCCTCCCGCACGTCCGAGCGCATCAGATAGAAGGCCACGTACTGCTTCTGGTTCGCGAAGGCGATCTCGCTCTCGCCGCCGCCCGCCCTGCGGTACGCGGGCATGCCGTACGCCATCACCTCCTCGAAGCCCGCAAGCTCCGTCCGGCACAGCTCCCGGATGCGGACCAGCGCCGTGAGCCGGTCCGGCTCCGCCACCTCCGCGAGGTAGGCGTCGACGTCTTCCGCAGCACTGCTGACCATGCGCGCCAGACTATCTGATGTACCGTCAGATTCATGTCTGCCTCACAGCGCTCCGTCGCCGTCGTCGGCATATCCCTCTCGGACTGCGGCCGCGTCGACGGCCCCACCCCCTACGCCCTGCACGCCCAGGCCGCCCGCCGCGCTCTCGCGGACTCGGGGCTGGACCGCTCGCTCGTCGACGGCTTCGCCTCGGCGGGCCTGGGCACGCTCGCCCCGGTCGAGGTCGCCGAGTACCTCGGCCTCAAGCCCCGGTGGGTCGACTCGACCGCCGTCGGCGGCGCCACCTGGGAGGTCATGGCCGCGCACGCCGCCGACGCCGTCGCGGCCGGCCACGCCAACGCCGTGCTCCTCGTCTACGGCTCCACCGCCCGCGCCGACATCCGCGCGGGACGCCGCACCGCCAATCTCTCCTTCGGCGCGCGCGGCCCGCTCCAGTTCGAGGCGCCGTACGGGCACACGCTCGTCGCCAAGTACGCGATGGCCGCCCGCCGCCATATGCACCAGTACGGCACCACGCTGGAGCAGCTCGCCGAGATCGCCGTCCAGGCGCGGGCGAACGCCGCGCACAACCCCGACGCGATGTTCCGCGACCCGATCACCGTCGAGGACGTGCTGTCCGGGCCGGTGATCGCGGACCCGTTCACCAAGCTGCACTGCTGCATCCGCAGCGACGGCGGCTGCGCGGTGCTGATCGCGGCACGGGAGTACGTACGCGACTGCGCCAAGCCCCCCGTCTGGATTCTGGGCACGGGCGAGCACGTCTCGCACACCGCCATGTCGGAGTGGGAGGACTTCACCGTCTCCCCGGCCGCCGTCAGCGGGCGGCTGGCCTTCGAGCGGGCGGGCGTCGGGCCCGCCGAGATCGACGTCGCCGAGCTGTACGACGCCTTCACCTATATGACGCTCGTGACGCTGGAGGACCTGGGCTTCTGTGCGAAGGGCGAGGGCGGGGCGTTCGTCGAGAAGGGGCGGCTGCTGCGGGACGGCGAGCTGCCGGTGAACACCGACGGCGGGGGCCTCTCCGCCTGCCATCCGGGGATGCGGGGGCTGTTCCTGCTGGTGGAGGCGGTGCGGCAGCTGCGGGGCGAGGCGGGAGGCGGCCAGGTCACCAAGGCGGGCGGGCGGCTTCCCGAGCTGGCGGTGGCGTCGGGGACGGGGGGCTGGTTCTGCTCCTCGGGGACGGTGGTGCTGGGGCGGGACTGATGGGAAGGTTCGATCTATACGAGCGTCATAGACAAACGTATATGACGCTCGTATAGTCGGGTCATCGACAGGGGCTCCCCGCCCCGACGACCCGAGGAGCCCCGCCATGCGGTCCACGCCCCGCACCCAGCCCACGCCCGACGCCCAGAGCGCACACGACGCCCAGTCCACGGGCAACACCCCCGACACCCCGCCCACGCCCGGCCCCGCGCCGCGGAACCGCGACGTCCTGATCTCCGGCGCGAGCATCGCCGGCCCCGCGCTCGCCCTGATGCTGCGCCGCTATGGCTTCAACCCCACCGTCGTCGAGCGCGCCCCCGAACTGCGCCCCGGCGGCTACAAGGTGGATCTGCGCGGCGTCGCGATCGAGGTCTGCGAGCGGATGGGGATCCTGCCGGAGGTGCGCCGCGACTCCACCGGCATGGTCGGCGGCTCCTACGTCGACGCCGACGGCCGCACCATCGCCGAGCTGCCCGCCGAGATCTTCGGCGGCCGCGCCGAGGGCGACGACGAGATCATGCGCGGCGACCTGGCCCGGATCCTGTACGAGCGCACCCGCGACGACGTCGAGTACCTCTTCGGCGACTCGATCGCCGCCCTCGACGAGGACGCGGACGGCGTGACCGTCGCCTTCGAGCGAGGGGGCGTGCGCCGCTTCGACCTGGTCGTCGGCGCGGACGGGCTGCACTCCCACACCCGGCGGCTGGCCTTCGGCGACGAGAAGCAGTTCACGCGCCACCTGGGCGCGTACATCTCCATCTTCACCGCCCCCAACGACCTGGGCCTGGACCGCTGGGAGACGTACTACGCCCTGCCCGACAAGCTGGTGTGCGCCTATAGCGCGAGCGGCCAGACCACGGCGAAGAACATGCTCGTCTTCGGCTCGCCCGAGCTGAGCTACGACTACCGCGACGCGGCACAGCAGAAGAAGCTCCTCGCCGACGTCTTCGAGGGCGACGGCTGGATCATCCCGAGGATGCTGCACAACGCCCAGGCCGCCGACGACTTCTACTTCGACGCCCTCACCCTGATCGAGATGGACCGCTGGTCCAAGGGCCGCGTGGTGCTGCTCGGCGACGCGGCGCACTGCGCCTCCCCCGCCTCCGGCCAGGGCACGGGCCTCGCGCTGATCGGCGCGTACATCCTGGCGGGCGAGCTGGCGGCGGCGAGGGGCGATCACACCGTGGCCTATAGGCGCTACGAGAGCGAGATGCGGCCGGGCGTCGAGCTCAACCAGAAGTTCGCGGAGAACTTCGCGAAGGAGATGACGGTCTCGTCCGAGAGGAAGATCCGGCTGCGGATGAGGATGGTGCGCTGGCTGCCGAAGCTGCCCTGGAAGAACCTGGTCGCGAAGAAGATCCGCGACGATCTGCAGAAGGCGGCGCACGCGATCCCGGTCAAGGCGTACGCCCTCCCGGTCGAGCAGTACGCCTGAGTACGACGACGGACGCGGGACGGCAGGGACGCCGGACCGCACGGCCGACGGGCGCTATAGGCGGGGTGGCCGGCGGGCGCTATAGGCAGCGCGGCCTGCGAGCACTGGGCGGGGCAGGCGCTAGGCGGGGCGGTCCTCCGGGATCAGCCGCTCGACCAGCGCCGCGATCAGGTTCCTCGCCTCCTCCTCGGGGAAGACGTCGGGCAGCGTGAGGCGCTCCACGATCAGCCAGTTCGTCGCCAGGTAGATCATCTTGACCGCGTCGGCGTCGCCGGGCAGGCCGGACGCCAGATGGCCGGTGACGTTCGCCTCCACGTCCTCGCTGACGCGCGCGGTGAGCACCGCACGCAACTCAGGGCGCCGGGTGGCCTCCAGGCGCAGTTCGAGCAGGGCGAGATAGCCGGTCTTGAAGGCCGCGACGCGCTCCACCACCTCGCGCACAAGCTCCGCGGTCCGCGCCCGGGTGGTCGGGCCGGAGAGCATGGCCTCCATAGTGGCCTCGTCCGGGCGCAGCCGCTCGTAGATCCGGCCGCCCGCCTGGGTGAGCAGATCGTCGCGATTGGCGAAGTAGTTGGACGCGGTGCCGTTGGGCACCTCCGCCGCAGCGTCCACGGCGCGGAAGGTCAGACCGCGTGCGCCGTCACGGGCGAGCACCTCGATGGCCGCGTCCACGAGCGCGGCGCGCCGGGCCAGGTTCTGCCTCATTCGTACGTCTCCGATGTCGACGCTGCTCCCCGCCGACTCGGGCCGGGCGGCGGAAGTCCGCGCGGGCCGCGACGGACGGGTACCACTCCGAGTGTAGTACTACGTACGAAGTGTGGGTGCCGGTGTTGACTGGACCCATGAACAACGCCCACGCACACGACGACCGGCAGAGCGAGCAGCAGAACGGGCAGCAGGGCGAGCTGCGGGAGTTCCGCGCCCTCCTGCACGCCCAGCGGGTCTGGGACCTGGACCGGCTTCCGGCCTTCGCCCCCGCCGCCGCGCCCGCGGAGCCGCTGCCGCTGTTCCACCGGTGGTTCGCCGAGGCCGTGGCGGCCGGCCAGACCGAGCCGCACACGATGACCTTGGCGACCGTGGACGAGCAGGGGCGGCCGGACGTACGGACGTTGATGCTGCACGACGCCGATGGGCAGGGCTGGCACTTCGCCTCGCACGCCACCAGCGCGAAGGGCCGGCAGCTCGCCGCCAGCCCGGAGGCCGCGCTCGGCTTCTACTGGCCCGCGCAGGCGCGTCAGATCCGGGTCCGGGGCACGGTGAGCGCGGCCGGCGCGACGGAGAGCCAGGCCGATCTGCACGCCCGCTCGACGGGCGCCCTGGCCGCGGCGCTCACCGGCCGCCAGAGCGAGCGCCTCGGCTCGCTGGAGGAGTTGGCGAAGACGTCGCAGGCCGCGTGGGAGCGGGCGCAGGCCGAGCCCGAGGCGGCCGTGCCGACGTGGACGCGGTACACGGTCGATCCGTACGAGGTCGAGTTCTTCCAGGGCGACGTCCAGCGCCGGCACGTACGGCTGCGCTACCGCCGCGAGGCGGGGGTCTGGGCGAGCGAGCTGCTCTGGCCCTGAGCCGACCTCTGCCTGAGCGCCCGGAAGACGGGGACGGGGGGAGGCGGGGACGACTCCTCCCCGCCGCCGCCGCTCCCCTCCCCGCCGCCGGGGGCGGGGACGCCGGCCGCACGGAAGGCGACCTCCAGCTCCACCCCGATAGCGAGGTCCTCCTCCGCGCACTCCACGATCTCGGTCATCATCCGCGGCCCCTCGGCGAGGTCGACGACGGCCGCGGTGTACGGGACCCGGCCGCCGAAGGGCGGCAGGTCGTTGCGGTGGACGACGGACCACGTATAGAGCACGGCACGGCCGCTCGCCTGCTCCCAGACGACGTCCTCGCTCCAGCAGTGCGGGCAGAACTCACGCGGATAGTGGTGCGCCCTCCCGCACGCGCCGCAGCGCCTCAGCAGCAGCCGGCCCTCGGCGGCCGCGTCCCAGAAGGGGCGGGTGAAGTCGTCGATCTCGGGGAGGTCGTACCGGGGTGCACCGGACATCCGCGCCACCCCTCCCTTCCACTGGAACGTCTTCGGAACTTCTTCTGACGGTACGTCAGTTGAGCCGATGAAACCGTTCTTACGCAAGAGGTGCGGTCGCGTGATCGATTCGCAACCGATTCCCGTCTTGACTGAGACCCATCAAGTAATCGGACGGTTACGCTCACGATTCATGGCCGACGAAAAGGACTTCGCCCGCACCAACGACCGGCCCGTCTACGTCATCGGCGGCGGCCCGGGCGGTCTCGCGGCAGCGGCAGCGCTGCGGCGGCAGGGCATACGAGCGGTGGTGCTGGAGAAGTCGGACTCGGTAGGAGCCTCCTGGCGCCGCCACTACGACCGACTCCATCTGCACACCACCCGCCGGCTGTCGGCGCTGCCGGGGCTGAAGATGCCGCGGTCGTTCGGGCGCTGGGCGTCCCGGGACGACGTGGTCCGCTACCTGGAGAAGTACGCGGAGGTCCAGGAGCTGGAGATCGTCACCGGCGTCGAGGTCTCCCGCGTCGAGCGCTCGGGGGCCGACTGGGTTCTGCACGCCACCGGCGGACGCGAGCTGACCGGGCGGGCGGTCGTGGTGGCCACCGGCTACAACCACACCCCCGCCCTGCCCGACTGGCCGGGCCGCGACGCCTACACGGGCGAGCTGCTGCACGCCCGCGAGTACCGCGACGCAGCGCCGTACCAAGGCAAGGACGTCCTGGTCGTCGGCGTCGGCAACACGGGCGCGGAGATCGCCGTCGACCTGGTGGAAGGCGGCGCGGCACGGGTGCGCCTGGCCGTGCGGACGGTCCCGCACATCGTGCGCCGCTCGACGGCGGGCTGGCCGGCCCAGCGCACGGGCATCCTCGTCCGCAGGCTCCCGGTATGGCTGGTGAACCGGCTGGGCGACCTCATGTGCCGGATCGCCGTGCCGGACCTCGCCGACAAGGGCCTGCCGCGCCCGGACACCGGCCTGTACTCACGGGTCAAGCAAGGCGCGATCCCGGTCCAGGACGTGGGCCTGCTGGACGCGGTCAAGTCCGGCAAGGTCGAACCCGTCGCGGCGCTCGACTCCTTCGAGGCCGACAAGGCGGTCCTGGCGGACGGCACCCGCATCTCCCCCGACACGGTGATCGCGGCGACCGGCTACCGTCGATCGCTCGAGGGACTCGTCGGCCACCTCGACGTCCTGGACGAACGCGGCAAACCGACGACCCACGGCGGCCGAACTCCCGCGCAGGCCCCGGGGCTGTACTTCACGGGCTTCACCAACCCGATCAGCGGGATGCTCCGCGAGATGGCGATCGACGCCCGCAAAATCGCCAAATCGGTGAGCAAGTCCACCCGGGGCCGCGCCTGACCCCGCCCCGGGCCTCACCGACGCGGGCCCTCGGGGGCAGGGCCCCCAATTCAGCCTCGCCGGCGTTTGAGGCGCGGGGTCCGGGGCAGCGCCCCGCGGGCGGCCCGCGCAGGGCATGTCACCGTTGCCCCAGGGGGCTACGCCCCGGTACGGCCTTCGGCCGTGTCCTCAATCGCCGGACGGGCTGAAAACTCAGCCCCGCCGGAGGCGCTGAGCTTCCCGGGCGTGGGCCCCCAATTCAGCCTCGTGGGGGTCCCCCCGGACGAAGTCTGGGGGAGATTGAGGCGCGGGGTCCGGGGCAGCGCCCCGCGGGCCGCCCGCACAGGGCACGTCACCGTCGCCCCAGGGGGCTGCGCCCCGTACGGCCTCCGGCCGTGTCCTCAATCGCCGGACGGGCTGAAAACTCAGCCCCGCCGGAGGCGCTGAGCTTCCCGGGCGTGGGCGCGCACATTCAGCCTCGTGGGGGTCCCCCCGGACGAAGTCTGGGGGAGTTTGAGGCGCGGGGTCCGGGGCAGCGCCCCGCGAGCCGCCCGCACAGGGCACGTCACCGTCGCCCCGGGGGGCTTCGCCCCCGTACGGCCTTCGGCCGTGTCCTCAATCGCCGGACGGGCTGAAAATCCAGC
>NZ_JBFAYB010000129.1:0-18919 GCF_040681075.1 Streptomyces sp. NPDC051907
CGGGATTCACGGCAGAGCCCCCCACACACGCACGGGGCCCATCCGATCGGATGCCCCGCTTCCTTGTGTTCACTGCTTCTGTGGAGCTAAGGAGAATTGAACTCCTGACCTCCTGCATGCCATGCAGGCGCTCTACCAACTGAGCTATAGCCCCTTGCGATGCGCCGCCTTGCTTGAAGGTTTCCCCCGCGGCGACGTAGAGAACATTACACGGTCCCCCCGGTGCATCGCCAAATCGTTTACCGCTCACACAGACAAGTCCGACAACACCCGATTCGCGACCACGATTACGGTGTCCACTTTGAGGCGATTCGCCCCGATGGCGACCGCGGCCTTCCGGCCCTCTTCGCATCCTCGGCGGCAGTGTTCCCGTCGCGTCGCGAGCCGTCGGCGGACCTGGGGGTTCGCGCCGCGGAAGATCAGGCCGTCGCGAACGAATAGAACCGTTTGAGGGTGCAGTGCTCGTCCAGGAGGCGCCCATAGATCGGCTCCCCTTCGAGCTCCCGGTACGTCTCGATGGGGTCGCCTTTTATGATCAGCGCCCGCGCGCACTCCTCGCACCAGTACTGGTACTCGGGATTGATCGGGTCCATATCGCGGACGATCGGCGTACCACTGCCGCACCAGTCGCATTTCCGCCTGTGTGCACCCATCAATCAGCTCCAGCTGTGACCGCACGCCGTGCACACGTAGGACACCCCGCCATTGTCCCCGAGGACTTGGGCGACATGCGCCGAACCGCAGGACGGGCAGTTGAGGCGAGCGCGTACCTCCGCCGCGGCAAGCAGGCCTTCGGCCTCCTCGCTTTCGCTGGCGGACATCGTGCTCTCCCTCCCGTCCTGGCCGGTGTCCCCTCCGGCCGTCCGATTCTGCCATGGCCACGCAAGGGCGTCAGCGGCGTTTGGGTGCGAGACCGGCCACCATGCCCAAGATCGACGCCGCGGCGAGGGCCAGGGCGCACACCCATAGCGCGTCGGCGGAGCCCTCGGCCCCGCCAGCTGTCTGCCGATTCAGGAAGAGTGCGCCGAATGCGGCGACGCCGATCACCTGGCCGACCTGCGTGACGGTCGCCAGCAGCCCACTGGCGTCGGCGGCGTCCTCGGGCCGCACGCTCGCCAGCGCGCGCGTCAGCGTGGGACTGAACGCGAGGGAGAGACCGGCTCCGACGGCCACGAAGGCGACGTACATCCACACGTTGCCGTCGCCGCCGTCCCGCAGCACGGCGCCGACGCCCACACAGCCCAGCGCCGTCACCGCGAACCCACCGGTGACCAGGGCCTTTTGGAGTCCTGCGGGCCAGCGTCGCCAGGTCAGTCCGACCGCTCCGAAGACCACTGCGATCGGCGCGAACATCAGTCCCGCACGCAGCGCGCTATGGCCGAGGCCCCCCTGGACATGGAGCGTGAAAGTGAAGAGGAACCCCGCGTTCACGGCCATCGCCACGATGATCCGCAGCACCGCTCGCCCCATCCCGGGTATGCGCAGCACGCGCGGAGCGATCAACGGCGCGCCGCCGCGGCCTGCCAGCCGGGACTCGTAGGCGAGGAAGAGGCCGAAAAGCGCCGCAGAGGCCACCAGCGCGAGCCACGACCAGAGCGGCCAGCCCTGCTCCTGCCCGAGCACCAGAGGCACGGTGAACAGGGACACAGCGGCGGAGAGCAGCACCAGACCCGGAAGGTCGAGCCCGCGCGCCCGCTCCGGCTCGTCCCGCCGGTCCCTGGGGAGCACGCGCGCACCCAGCACGAGCAGCGCGACGCCGATCGGCACGTTCACCAGAAAGACGGGACGCCAGCTCGCCCCGAACAGGTCCGCGCTGACCAGGACGCCGCCCACGACCTGTCCGGCGGCGGCCCCCGTGGCGAGGACCGCGGAGTACGCGCCGAGCGCCCGCACCCGGCCCTCCCCGGTGAAGTTCCGCTGGATCAGGCTGAGCACCTGAGGGATCATCAGGGCCGCGCCCGCGCCCTGGAGCAGCCGGAAGGCGATCAGCTGGCCGGCGTCGGCGGCAAGGCCGCAGGCGAGCGAGGCGGCGGTGAAGAACGCGAGGCCGCCGAGGTAGGCCCGTCGGTGTCCGAGCAGATCGCCGAGCCGGGCGCCCGTGATCAGCAACACGGCGTAGGCGATGGTGTATCCGGCGATGACCAGCTGCAACCCCGCGCCGGACGCGTCGAGTTCGGAACGGATGGTGGGGGCGGCGACGTTGACGATGAAGGTGTCCAGCAGCGCCATGAACTGCGCGCCGAGCAGGACGGCGAGCAGCTTGCGCGGCCGGTTGTCAGTGCCAGGGTCTTTACTGAGCACAGGAGTCCGTGGAGAGGTCGTCGTCATGGCCACGAGCCTGACGGCCTTCGGATACGGGTAACGAGAGCCCGCGGATGCTGGTACTGACAGCACCTGGCAAGGAGGAGCCAGGGCCTCGACGATGGGGGTGTGACCACGATGACGGTGACGAACACGACCGGCAAGGGGGGCGGCGCGGTCTTCCGTGCGGCCGCCGGAGCGGAGTACGGCGATGCGGCGGGGGCCACTCCGGCGCAGCGCCGCAGACCGGAGCTGGCCGCCTTCCTGCGCAGCCGCCGCGCGCGAGTGACGCCCGCCGACGTGGGCATGCCGCCGGGCCTCCGCCGCCGTACGCCCGGGCTGCGCCGCGAGGAGGTCGCCCAGCTCTCGGGCGTCGGAGTCACCTGGTACACCTGGCTGGAGCAGGGCCGCCCGATCAACGCCTCGGCCCAGGTCCTGGACGCGGTGGCGCGCACGCTCCGGCTCGACCAGCCCGAGCGGGAGCACCTCTACCACCTGGCGGAGGTTGCCTACGTCCCGGGCAAGCAGGCCGATGTGGAGTGCGTCAGCCCGGAGATCCAGGGCATCATCGACGCGCTCGACCCGCACCCGGCCGTCGTCTACAACGCGCGGTACGACATCCTCGCCACCAACCCCGCCTACCGCGATCTGTTCGCCATGCACGGCGCGCGGTCCTTCGCCCTGCGCAATGTGCTGTGGACGCTCTTCACGTCGCCGGAGCCGTCCTGCCCGCTCGTCTTCCGCGAGTCGGAGCTGCCGTTGATGGTGGCCCAGCTGCGCGGCGCGTACGGACGTCATGTGGGCGAGCCGGCCTGGGAGGGCTTCGTCCACCGGCTGGCGGAAGCGAGCCCGTACTTCGCGGAGCTGTGGGAGAACGGCGACGTCGTCCCGCCCGGCCCCAGGGTGAAGACCTTCCGGCACACCGCGGTCGGCAAGGTGCGGTTGACGTCGGTCTCTCTGGCGATCAACGGGATGCCGGAGTGCCGGATAGTCGCCTACACCCCGAACGACGAGGAGAGCCGCGAGCGGATAGAGATCCTGCGGGCCCGTCGCGAGTGACCGGCGCACCGCCGGCGGAGAGCATCCGGAAGATCCCGGCCCTCCGAGAGGGAGGAAACGCGAAATCCCGCCCTCTGGCGAGGACGGGATCCGGGATTGTGGAGCTAAGGAGAATTGAACTCCTGACCTCCTGCATGCCATGCAGGCGCTCTACCAACTGAGCTATAGCCCCGTGTGTTCTTCGCGCTCCGCGCTGCGAACAAGAAGAACTTTAGCCTGCGACCTGCCGGAAAGTGAAATCCGGGGCCAGAGGCCCACAGGCCTCGGCCGAAGCAGGACGCGAGCGGTCCGCGTCCAGGCCCAGGACGACGCCCAGACGGCCCCGGGGCGGCCGCAGAACGGGTCGCGGCCCGGGGGGTCAGTCGTCGTCGCCGAGGACCGGCTCCGGGAGGGTGCCGGCGTTGTGCTCGAGCAGGCGCCAGCCCCGCGCGCCCTCGCCCAGCACCGACCAGCAGCAGTTGGAGAGCCCGCCGAGGCTCTCCCAGTGGTGGGCCTCCAGGCCCAGCAGCCGGCCGATGGTGGTGCGGATCGTGCCGCCATGGCTGACGACGACGAGCGTGCCGTCCTCGGGCAGCTTCTCGGCGTGGTGCAGCACCACGGGAGCGGCCCGGTCGGCGACCTCGCTCTCCAGCTCTCCACCGCCTCGGCGCACCGGCTCGCCGCGCTTCCACGCGGCGTACTGCTCGCCGTACCGCTCGACGATCTCGTTGTGGGTCAGCCCCTGCCAGACGCCCGCGTACGTCTCCCGCAGCGCGGAGTCGTAAGCGATGTCGAGCCCGGTGACCTCCGCCAGCTCGCCGGCCGTGGTCGCCGCGCGCTTGAGGTCGGAGGCGACGATGGCGTCAGGCTCGAGCGAGGCGAGCAGCCGGGCGGACCGGCGCGCCTGGGCGACGCCGGTCTCGGTCAGCTCGATGTCCGTGGAGCCCTGGAAGCGGCGCTCCAGGTTCCACGCGGTCTGGCCGTGCCGCCACAGGACGACGCGGCGGCCCCTGCCTCGCTTGCTGGTGTCGCGCCCGTTCAGCTCAGCTCACCGTCCGAGTCGCCGGAGAGCTTGGCGTGCTCCTCGGCCTTGCCGCGGGTCTTCAGGGCGTCCTCGGGGAGGGGCAGCTCGGGGCAGTCCTTCCACAGCCGCTCCAGGGCGTAGAAGACGCGCTCCTCGCTGTGCTGGACGTGCACGACGATGTCGACGTAGTCGAGCAGGATCCAGCGGGCGTCGCGGTCGCCCTCGCGGCGCACCGGCTTGGCGCCGAGCTCCTTGTTGAGCCGCTCCTCGATCTCGTCGACGATCGACTTGACCTGGCGGTCGTTGGGGGCGGAGGCGAGCAGGAATGCGTCGGTGATCGACAGCACGTCGCTGACGTCGTAGGCGATGATGTCGTGCGCGAGCCGGTCGGCCGCCGCCTGGGCGGCGGCGTTGACGAGCTCGATGGAGCGATCCGTGGCGGTCACAAGCAGGCTTTCGTCGGCGGTCAAGAACCCTTCAAGGGTCTCACGCCCCGCCGACACCGCCCGCCTGGTTTCTTTCGACCTTGATCGTCCTCGACCTGGCTTGCCCTCCCCCGTGGATGCACCGCGCGTGCACCGTGCCGCTGCTGGCCCGGACCGTCGAGGTCCGGGCCCGGCCATGTCTCCGGCGAGCCGGGACCTACGGCGTCTGGGGGACCAGGGCGTCTGGGGTACCAGAGCGTCCCGGGATACCAGAAGGTCCCGGGACCAAGGCTTCCCGGGCGCCAGGGGCTGCGACGCCCGCTATGGCTGATCTCGCAGCCCCTGGCTTCCCTGGCCTGTCGCAGCCGCTATGGCTGCTCGAACTTGTAGTCCGAGCCGAGGACGACCGACACGTCGGCGTTGGGAGCGGCCTTGCCCTTCTCGACCGCGCTCACCGGCAGGCCCAGGGTCTTGGCGACCTCCTCGGCCTTGGCCTTCTGCGCGGCGTCTCCATAGGTGACCTTCGAGGACGACGAGGCGTCGGCCTTGCCGCTGTCGATGACCGCGTAGCCGCCGTTGACCAGCGAGATCCGGGCCTTGTCGGCCGCGCCGGCGTTCCCGGTGGCGTTCTTGACGCCGACGCGGAGGGCCGCGCCCTTCTCGGGTGCGCTGACGGAGCCGCCCAGGACGTCCTTGACGACGCTGTTCGCCGCCTGGTCGGTGAGCGTGCCGTCCTGCTGCACGGGCAGCACCGCGGTCTTGTAGTCGCCGCCCTTGGCGTGCTCGGCGAGCTTGGCGAGCGAGGCGCCCAGGTCCTTCTCGCGCAGCGACGGGTCGAGGATCTGCGCCAGGGTCTCCACGTTCAGGGTCGCGGACTTCGGATCGGTCGGGAACTTCCGCAGGACTCCCTGCATGACCTGGCCGAACCGCTGCAGCTGCTTCGCCTCGGCCTCTCCGGGCCCGGCGTAGGTGGCGTAGGCGACGGCCATCCGCCCGTTCAGCGTCTGGTTCTCGCCCTTCTTCACCACCGGGTCCTCGCCCTTCTTCGCGGCGGGGACCTCGGCGTCCGTGGTCAGGTCGATGCCGCCGACCATCTCGACCAGGTTCTCGAGGTAGGGGGTGTCCAGCCGCCAGGTGCCGGTGATCTTCGCTCCGAGCAGGGAGCCGATCGCCTCGCGCGTCCCGGTGGAGCCGTCGTCCTCGACCGACTTGCCGAGGGTGGTGGCGGTGCCGTCGTCGTTGGCGACGGAGAGCGCGTTGGGCAGCAGGACGGTCGTGCCCTGCTTGGTGGTGGCGTTGTCGACGAGGAGGGCGGTGGACGTGCCCTTCTTCCTCGTGTTGTGCAGATGCACCACGATCACGTCCCGCTTCTGCGGTCCGGACGCTGTGCTGTTCGCCGCGTCGGAGTCCGAGAGGCCGGGCAGCTTGCCCGCCGACCAGAGGTATCCGACGCCTCCCACGACCGCCAGCGTCATCACGACGACGAGCGCGATGACACGGTTCTTGCCCCGGCGCTTGGCCTCCTCGCGGCGCTCCGAACGGCTCTCGGTGAACTTCAGCCAGTCGATGACGTCTTCGGAGTCCTCGTCGGGCTCCTCGATGAAGGCGAACTGCTCGGTGCGGTAGTCGCGCTCTTCCGCGGGCCTGCGCTGCCCGGGCACGTCGGCCGTCTCGGGCGCGGACGGCTCGGGGGCAGGCGGCGCCGCCGGCTCGGCCGGAGCGGAGTGCTGCTGCGGGATGTTCCACTGCGTGGTGTCGACGGCCGTGGGCTGCTGAGCGGGCTGCTGAGCCGCGTCGTAGCCATAGCCGTCGTATCCGTACCCCTGGCCTTGGCCCTGCATCGGCTGGGTCTGCTGGGCATAGGGGTCGTACTGCTGCTGAGGCTGGGTGTACGGGTCGTATCCGTATCCCTGCTCCTGGCCCTGCGGCTGCTGAGAGTGCTGGGTCTGCTGCTGCGCGTAGGGGTCGTACTGCTGGGGCTGCTGATAAACCGGCTGCCCGTACTCGTCGTAGCCGATGATCTGCGGCTGCGGGTAGTACGGGTCGTATGGGTTGTGCTGGTCGTTCACCGGTGCCCCTCTCCGTGGCTCACTCGCCGCGGTACAACTGGCGCTTGTCGATGTAGCGCACCACACCGTCCGGCACCAGATACCAGACCGGATCTCCCTGCGCGACTCTCGCCCGGCAATCGGTGGACGAGATGGCCAGCGCCGGGATCTCCACCAGAGAGACTCCGCCCTCGGGCAGCCCGTCGTCGGTCAGATCGTGGCCCGGGCGGGTCACACCGATGAAGTGGGCGAGCGAGAACAGCTCTTCGGCGTCTCGCCAGCCGAGGATCTGGGAGAGGGCGTCGGCTCCGGTGATGAAGAAGAGATCCGCGTCGTCGTTGAGGGAGTGCAAGTCCCGCAGCGTGTCGATCGTGTAGGTCGGCCCGCCGCGGTCGATGTCGATGCGGCTGACCGAGAACTGCGGGTTGGACGCCGTGGCGATGACCGTCATCAGATAGCGGTCCTCGGCCGGAGAGACCGCCTTGTGGGTCTTCTGCCACGGCTGCCCGGTCGGTACGAACACCACCTCGTCGAGGTGGAAAAGGGCGGCCACCTCACTGGCGGCCACCAGGTGTCCATGGTGAATCGGGTCGAACGTCCCGCCCATCACACCGATCCGGCGCTTGCCGGAACCGGCACCTGCAGGCATCTTCTGCTCTCCCATGCGTGCAGAGCCTACTGGCACCGCGCCGAGGCTCGGACTCAGCGGTCGCGATTGAATCGGGTGGTGATCCACAGCAGCAGGAGGAGCGCGAGGAGGGCGCCGCCGCCGGTGAGGTAGGGGTTGAGGCTTTCGTGGTTGCCACCGTGCTCGGCGCCCTCGGCGAGAGTGACCAGGTTGGCGGCGGTGCTGGCGAGACTCATCTTCAGCAGGACCTATCGATCGGGAGTCGTGGCTCGGGCTCCGGCGTTCGTGGAACGTCGTGGTGAGACCGGAGCGCGAGGACAGCGGACGGACAGCGGAGAGACTTCGCGCACATCGTATGCGGGCCGCCCGGGCACGCTCACGCCGACTCAGTCGTTGATGTCCTCGTCGGCTCTGTTCCCTCCGTAGCCACGGAGCAGGAACCAGGCGAGGAGGGCGGCGCCGGCGATCGACGCGATCAGCACAACGCGCAGCGTATTTCCAGGTCCCTGCTGCTCGGACGCGGCGGCGAGCAGTGCGGCGGTATCCGGCTTGTCGGGTCTACTCCTTAGTTATCCACAGGCCCCGGCACACCGTAACGGCAGCACCTACGCTGGGTCCGTCAGGGGGACGAGCCAGGACTCGCACCAACAGGGGGCATGATGACCGAAAGCAGTCACGAGAACGTTCCGAGCAGGCAGCGCAAGCGCTTCCCGGGTATCTCTTCACGGGCGTACGAACACCCCGCGGACCGCTCGGCGCTGGTCGCCCTGCGCAAGCTCAGCGGATTCGACACCGTCTTCAAGGCGCTGAGCGGCCTGCTGCCGGAGCGCAGCCTGCGGCTGCTGTTCCTCTCCGACTCCGTGCGGGTGAGCGACGCCCAGTTCGCGCATCTCAACACCATGCTGAGAGACGCCTGCTACATCCTGGACCTGAAGAAGGTCCCGGCGATGTACGTCACGCAGGACCCGAAGCCCAATGCGATGTGCATCGGTCTGGACGAGCCGATCATCGTGGTCAGCACCGGTCTGGTGGAGCTGCTCGACGAGGAGGAGATGCGGGCGGTCGTCGGGCACGAGGTGGGCCATGCGCTCTCCGGCCACTCCGTCTACCGCACGATCCTGCTCTTCCTCACCAACCTGGCGGTGAAGGTCGCCTGGATCCCGCTCGGCAATGTGGCAATCATGGCGATCGTCACGGCACTGCGCGAGTGGTTCCGCAAGTCGGAGCTCTCGGCGGACCGCGCCGGACTGTTGGTCGGCCAGGACCTGCAGGCGTCGATGCGCGGCCTGATGAAGATCGCCGGCGGCAACCACCTGCACGAGATGAACGTCGACGCGTTCCTGGCGCAGGCCGAGGAGTACGAAGCCGGCGGCGACCTGCGCGACTCGGTGCTGAAGATTCTGAACGTGCTGCCGCGCACGCACCCGTTCACCACCGTGCGTGCGGCGGAGCTGAAGAAGTGGGCCGAGAGCCGCGACTTCCAGCGGATCATGGACGGCCACTACCCGAAGCGCGAGGAGGACAAGGACGCGTCGGTGTCGGACTCCTTCAGGGAGTCGGCCGCGCACTACGCGGACACTGTGCGCACCAGCAAGGATCCGCTGATGAAGCTGGTCGGAGACATAGCGGGCGGTGCCGGCGACCTGGGCGGCAAGCTGCGGGACAAGTTCACCGGAGCGAACGGCGGGGCCACCGGCGCCGGCGGCGAGAGCGCCAACGGGAGCAACGGCGACGGGAAGGGCTGACCGCGCAGGAGGTTGGTGCCGGGGCGACCGCGGTCAGGCGCCTGACCGCGGGACGGCCCCGAGCACCCGCCCGACGCCGGCGCCAGCCCAGTACGCCGCCACGGGCCGTGGCTACGGCTACGGCTACGGCTACGGCTACGGCTACGGCTACGGCTGAGCATCCCGTGCCAGCGAGCCGCACAGGGCCGCCGCGGCATCGCCCGTCTCGTACGGATCAGTGCTGGCGGGACCCTCGGCGCTGGCTTGCTGGCCCGCGAGCAGCGGGCGGAGGGCGTCCGACGCGTCAGCGGAGCAGGACTGCGGCCCGGCCTGGACATGGCTGACCAGCAGTTCCGCCCGATGGTGGTGGAGGTCGTCGCGGTCGAAGCGGAGGTGCAGCTCACGGCGGACGGTGAACAGCGAGGCCCCGTCGTCCGCCCGTGGGCCGTTCGCTGCCGCCGGGCGCAGCGCATAGACGAAGACGTGGTCCGACGTCACCTCCAAGGCGTCGGGGCCCGTCTCGGAGATGCTCAGCGTGCCGTGCACCCTGATCTCGGGGTCGGCCAGCGCCACCTTGGCCGGGTCGAAGCGCATCAGCCAGCCGGTAGCGGCGTGGCGGCCGTCGCCGGCCGGGGAGCTCATGCTCTGGTCGAACTGCTCCAGCTGGTCCGGGTCGAGCAGCACCCGCACCGGGCGGACCGCGCCGCCGGTGAGCACGTCGGGGTCGAGCGAGGACGCGGCGAGGTAGTCCTTGGCGGTGGTCAGTGCGGTCAGGACCTGGCTCTCGGTGAAGCTCTTGGTGCGCTTGGCACCGGGGAGGGTGATGCCCGCGGCGCCTGTACGGAACTGGTCGGCGGGGCTGCGGGCGTAGAGATCCGCGGGGTCGCCGCCGGGGACGCGGCCCTGTGGGGCGAGGGGGATCACGGTGATGCGCAGCGGTTGGGCCGGTTTGGCCTGGAGCGGCTGGTAGGGGTGCCGGACGCCCAGATAGATCGCGGTGGCGAAGGCGACAGCGACGAGGAGGACGAGGATGAGGATCTGTTTGGAGGCTTTCCTGCCGCTCCAGACGGGGAGGCTGCGTACAGCCCGGGCATGCTCGCCCATACGTTCGACGGCGGAGAATTCCTGGACCCGGGCAGCGCGTACGAACGATTCGTCGAAGACGACGGATCGGTACTCGTCCTCACCACCGCCGGGGAGCCCTTCGGGAGTCCCCTCAGGCGGGTCTCTGCGCCCGGCCATACTTTCAGGTTAGGTCTGGCGGGGGCGCGATAAACGCCCTGGTACACGACAACTTGTCACGAGTTCCCCCAGGGCTGTTCAGCAGCCCTGAAGCGGCCGGAGAGGGGGTGGTCAGGGACTGGTCAGAAGCCGGCGATCAGGGGCTGGTGGTCACGGGACTGGTGGTCACGGGGTGCGGGGATCTGCGGAGACAGGGGGTGCGCTGTACTCCGCCGAGGCGGACGGGCCGGTGACGCGCTCCGCGGCGGAGGTGCTCGTGGGGGTGGTGTCGACGCCCGTGGTGGCCGGCGGCGGGACCTTGTCCTCGCGGCTGCCCGCGGCGCCCCGGTACACAGCGGTGAAGGCGAGGGCGACCATGCCGATGCCCATCAGGAGGGCCAGGATCCAGGCCACCGGGCGGTGCCAGCGGGCGGCGCCTCGGTAGGGGCGCAGCGTGCCGCCGTTGCGGCCGTAGGGGTTGTACTCGTCGTCCGGGTCGAAGGCGTCGTCTTCGTCGTCGTAGCCGCGCTCGCGGCGGTACTCGCCGCCGACGTCGTATCCGTCGTCGTAGAGCTCGTCGTCGGTGGGGCCGCCGGCTGATCGGGAACGGGTGGCCTCGGCTTCGGCGCGCGCCTGAGCGGCGGCCAGGAGACGCTCCACCGCGGTCGGCTCGTGGACCTCGGCGGCTCGTACGAAGTCCTCGTCGAACACCACGGAGGCGAAGTCCTCGTCCGCGCCCCCGCGGTCGTCGTCGGGCTCCCAGCCGTCCGGGAACGGCCTGCCCCCCACGTCGTCCGGCACGCAATCAGAGTAGACCGGGGCAGTCGGTTTGGGCAGGGAGAGCGTGAACTCTCCCTGCCCGGGTGACGGGCTCCTCAGCGCCCTTGACGCCTACCGCGTGTGACCGTCTCCCGTCACGATGTACTTCGTGGAGGTCAGCTCCGGCAGGCCCATCGGGCCACGGGCGTGCAGCTTCTGCGTGGAGATGCCGATCTCCGCGCCGAAGCCGAACTGGCCGCCGTCGGTGAAGCGGGTGGAAGCGTTCACGGCGACGGTCGTGGAATCCACCAACTGGGTGAATCGGCGAGCTGCGGCCTGCGACGTGGTGACGATCGCCTCGGTGTGGCCGGAGGACCAGAGGCGGATGTGGGCGACGGCCGCGTCCAGGGAGTCGACGACGGCGGCGGCGATGTCGTAGGAGAGGTACTCCGTCTCCCAGTCCTCGGCGGTGGCGGCGACGACGGTGGCCTTGGTCTCGTTCGCGTACTCCAGGACCCGCTCGTCGCCGTGGACCGTCACCCCGGCCTCGGCGAGGGCGTCCAGGGCGCGGGGCAGGAAGTCGGCGGCGACGTCCTGGTGGACCAGGAGCGTCTCGGCCGCGTTGCAGACGGAGGGACGCTGTGCCTTGGAGTTGATCAGGATGTCGACGGCCATGTCGAGGTCGGTCTGGGCGTCGACGTAGACGTGGCAGTTGCCCGTGCCGGTCTCGATGACCGGGACGGTGGACTCCTGGACGACCGTGCGGATCAGGGAGGCGCCGCCGCGCGGGATCAGCACGTCGACCAGGCCGCGGGCGCGCATCAGCTCCCGTACGGAGTCGCGGCTCTCGCCCGGCACGAGCTGCACCGCGTCCGCCGGGAGGCCGGAGCCGCCGACGGCGTCGCGCAGGACCTTCACCAGGGCGGTGTTGGAGGAGTACGCGGAGGACGAGCCGCGCAGCAGCACGGCGTTGCCGGACTTCAGGCAGAGGGCGGCGGCGTCCACGGTGACGTTGGGCCGGGCCTCGTAGATGATGCCGACGACGCCGAGGGGGACGCGGACCTGGCGGAGGTCGATGCCGTTGGGGAGCGTGGACCCGCGCACGACCTCGCCGACCGGATCGGGCAGCGCGGCCACATGCCGTACGTCGGCGGCGATGGCTCGAATGCGCTCCGGGTTCAGGGTGAGCCGGTCGATGATCGACTCGCTGGTTCCGGCCTCGCGGGCGCGGGCGACGTCCTCGGCGTTGGCCGCGACGATCTCGCTCGTCCGCACCTCCAGCGCGTCCGCGATCGCCAGCAGGGCGTCGTCCTTCGCCGAGCGCGGCAGCGGGGCGAGGTCGGCGGCGGCGGAGCGAGCCCGGTAGGCGGCCTGGGCCACCGGGGTGAGGTTGTCGTACGGAGACAGGGGCGAGGACGTCGTCATGCCCGCAGGGTACTGCGCCGCTCCCCGCAGGCGTCCATCGCGCGGTCCGCACTGCGAGACGGCGGGGACGCGGACATGAGACCGCCGCCCGGGCGGACGGCACGCGGCCCGGGAGACGGCTCCGGCTGGGCCGCCGGAGTCCTGCCCGGCAGACGGCCCCAGCCGGGCCACCGGAGTCCCACCCAGCAGACGGCCCGGCTGCCGGGGCCGCCGGAGTCCCACCCAGCAGACGGCCCGGCTGCCGGGGCCGCCGGAGTCCTGCCCGGCAGACGGCCCCAGCCGGGCCACCGGAGTCCCGCCCGACAGACGGCTCAAGGCTGGGCCGCCGGCGCTCCGGCCGGCAGGCAGCATCCCGCCGGCCGCCTAGGCGCTCAGGCTCAGAAACCGCGGCGCTCGGGTCAGAAACGCGGCGCTCAGGTCAGAAAGGGTGCACGCCCACTGGGGCGGCCGGGGGCGGGCCGTAGCCCTCGGCGATGCGCTGGTGGTAGGTCTGGCGGTCGATGACCTCCAGGCCCACGATCTCCCACGGCGGCAGCTTGGCGCTCGAGCGGTGCTCGCCCCACAGCCGCAGGGCCACCGCGGCGGCGTCGTGCAGGTCCCGGGCCTCTTCCCAGTAGCGGATCTCCGCGTGGTCGTTGGCGTACCGGCTGGTCAGCAGGAAGGGGTGGTCGTGCGCCAGCTGCTCCAGACCGCGGCGGACCTCCTTGAGCGGGGCCTCCGCGCCGGAGACGCTGAGCGTGATGTGCCACAGCTTCGACTGCTCGCGGTCCTGAGCGCGGGCGCCCGTCGCCGGGCGCGGCACGCGACCGACCCGCTCGTCGTCGCCGAGGCTCTCGCCCACGCCGTCGCCCAGCGTGTCACTCGCACTGTCGCCGCGGCCGTCGTCGAAGTCGGGGCCCGCTCCGACGCTGGTCAGGGCCCGTTCCTCGCCCGCGGCCCGCCGGGCGTGCGGGACTGCCCCGCTCCCTCGGGGCACATCCCCTGGGCGCGCTCGTCTCACCGGCCGCCTCCTGTTGCATGTGTCGTCCTGCTGTCCCCGCCAGTCCCCCGCAACAAAGTTGACCAGTCCCGGGCGGATGGTGGGGCGTTTTTGGTGAAGGTCTCTGGCAGATGACGGGACTTTCAGCCGTTTCAGGGGTGGAGCACGACCAGATCGTCCCTGTGTACGACTTCCCGCTCGTACTCCGCGCCCAGCTCCTTCGCCAGCTCCCGGGTGGAGCGGCCGAGCAGCTGCGGGAGCTCCTTGGCGTCGAAGTTGACGAGCCCACGGGCCACGGCGCGGCCCTCGGCGTCGCGCAGCTCGACCGGGTCCCCGGCGGTGAACTCGCCCTCGACGGCCGCGATCCCGGCCGGCAGCAGCGACTTCTTCCCCTTCACCACGGCCCGTACCGCGCCGTCGTCCAGGATCAGCGCGCCCTGCGGGGTGGAGGCGTGGGCGAGCCACAGGAGCCGGTCGGCGGAGCGGCGCCCGGTGCTGTGGAAGTACGTGCCGGTGGCGCGGCCCGCGAGCGCGTCGGCGGCCCGGCTGGCGGAGGTGAGGACGACGGGCACGCCCGCCGCCGCCGCGATCCTGGCCGCCTCGACCTTGGTGACCATGCCGCCGGTGCCGACGCCCGCCTTGCCCGCGCTGCCGATCTGCACATGCGCGATGTCCTCGGGGCCGCTGACCTCGTCGATGCGCGTGGTGCCGGGCTTGGCCGGATCCCCGTCGTAGAGCCCGTCGACGTCGGAGAGGAGGACCAGCAGGTCGGCACGGACGAGGTGGGCGACGAGGGCGGCGAGCCGGTCGTTGTCGCCGAAGCGGATCTCGTCCGTCGCGACCGTGTCGTTCTCGTTGACGACGGGGACGGCGCCCATGGCGAGCAGCTGGTCGAGCGTTCTATAGGCGTTGCGGTAGTGGGCGCGGCGGCTGGTGTCGTCCGTGGTGAGCAGGACTTGGCCGACGCGCACTCCATAGCGCGCGAAAGAGGCGGTGTAGCGGGCGACGAGGAGTCCCTGGCCGACGCTGGCGGCGGCCTGCTGGCGGGCCAGGTCCTTCGGCCTGCGGGCCAGGCCCAGTGGCGCGAGCCCGGCCGCGATGGCGCCGGAGGAGACCAGCACTATCTCCTTCTCGCCGCCGCTGCGGACGTTGGCGAGCACGTCGACGAGGGCGTCGACGCGGTCGGCGTCCAGTCCGCCGGAGGCGGTGGTCAGCGACGAGGAGCCGACCTTGACGACGATCCTGCGCGCTTGCGTTACCTGCTGTCTTGCCACTGTCACAGGGCCGAATCTATGCCAGTGCGGGCGCGGGGCGCGCATGTATTCCGATCGCTGGACAGACGGTCCCGCCGCCGGGGTCCGCCTGTCGCCGGGGTCGGCACACGGCCGGCCCCGGCGACGGCCGTCCGCGTCAGGGCTGGAGGTCGATGCTGCTCAGCCGGTGCGCGTACAGGACGCGGCCGCAGGGGGACGGGTCCGACGCGGCGCAGCTGGCGTATGTGTAGTTCTCGCGGTGCTCCGAGACCGACCAGACCAGCGGCTCGCCGCCGATGGTCTCCCGGTGCTCCACGTACAGGTCCTCGGGGCCGACCGCGGTCTGCACCCCGCCGCCCGTGGCGGCCAGCACGCCGGATGCGTTGACCTTGGCCCGGTGGATCGTGCCGTTGCTGTGGCCGTGGCTCTGGTTGACGTAGAAGGCGCCGTTGCGGCGGGCGACTCCCTGGGCCCCGCCGGAGGCCATGGGCAGGTAGTTGCTCCAGGTGGAGACCTTGGTCAGGCCCGTGCCGGAGTCGAACTTGGGCTGGGCGCTCTCCGAGTCGAGCTGGAGGCCCCACACACGTCCGGTCGACGGGTGCGTGCCGTCCGGCTTGCAGTACTCGCCCATGACCAGCTCGTCGGGCTCGGCGCTGCGGTCGAGGGAGACGTACGACATCTTCGGGGCGCCGGTGCTCGCGCAGTAGACAGCGCCCGCAGGGTAGGCCGGGGCCTTCTTGAAGCCCCAGGTGGCGACCTGCGGCATCACATAGCGGTAGCCATAGCTGTACCAGACGTTGTTCTGGCGGCCGATCTGCCGCTTGTCCTGGACGTTGCTGGTGAGGCCGTCCGGAGTCTTGTCGTTGGTCGAGGGGTCGCTGTCCGGGTCGAGGTCCATGATGTAGCGCATGTCGAAGACCCGGACGCCGGCGCGCGTGTCAGCGACGTACAGGTAGTTGCCGTACCAGACCATGCCGCCGACGTGGATGCCCGTCTGCTCCTTGGCGTCGCTGGACTTGACGCCGTCGAAGGAGACGTTGCCGGGGTTGTTGACGTAGGGCCAGACCAGCAGCACATGGCGGTAGCGGTTGGTGGCGGGGTCGAGGAAGGAGACGCGCACGCCCTTCTCGTTGCACGAGTCGGGGACGTTCTCGCCCTCGGTGCACTCGCTGTAGGCGACCTTCTTGTTCACGTTCGGGTCGGTCGCGGGGTACTCGTGGTCGCGCCCCGGGTTCCAGTCGTCGTACGAGCCGATGAGGATCGGACGCTTGGTGTCGGGGGCGGTCCCCCACGTCTCGTCGTCCTGGGCGTCGGAGACTCCGGTGACCGCCTGCGGTATCCACTCGCGGGAGACGGCGTCGTCCCCGTCGAAGCAGTAGCGCTCCACGGGCGAGAGCGGCGCGCCGTCGTCGCCGGAGCCGAACGGGTCGCCGGTGCACTGCGTGCCGGCGCGCATCGTGCGGTTGGCGTCCTTCAGCAGCTTCACCACGCCCTGCTTGGGGAGGGCCGCGTCCAGGGCGCGCACCTTGGGGCAGAGGTCGGCGCCGCGCGCCATCTGGGCGTCCGCGGGGTCGGCCTTGCCGCCGGGGCCCGTCCAGGCGAGGGCTCCGAAGCCGGAGGCGGGCGCGGACGCAGAGGAGGGCGAGTCAGCGGCGGTCTCGGCGCGCGGCTCCTGGATCTCGCTGTTCTCGGGGGACTTGAGCGCCTGGGCGTCGGCCGTACGGGACAGGGCGGAGACGGCGCAGGGGTCGGGGCTCGCGGCGGCGGCTGCGAGCGCCGCCGACGCCGCGGACGAGGACGCGGAGGACGCGGGGGCGGCCTGGGAGGGCACGGTGAGACCGGCGGCGAGGACGGCGGCCGCGGCGCTGGGCACGAGCCACCGGCCGAGTCTCGCGCGCGTGGTTCGGCGTATTCGACTGACAGTCACATGTCCTCCGTTGTCGCTGGCACCGCTGAAGCGAACAGATGCTGACAGCACGGAGGTTCAGTGGCAATGAATGAGCGATTCCACTTCGAACCGCTCCAACTAGGGCGAGCCGGCCGCTCCATGACGGAGCGCCAGTCGCACGCCTATAGGCGCCGTACACGGTCGCGAACACCGCACACGTCGGTCACGAGGTGAAGATGCTGTAGGAGTGCACCACCCCGAGAAGCCTTGCGGGCAGCCAACACTCCCCCTTGAACACGGAGTTGAGGGCGACGATACGTATGGATTTGCGACACTGACCCGCCGTCAATTCGAGTTTGCTCACGGAATGTTTGCTCTGCGAGCATCCGTTCGCCGCATTGGCAAACGCGAGTCTCGGAGACAACATTGTCGAAACGTCGAATACCGGTCATGCGCCAGGGACGGGTCATCGCCGCCGGCGCCACAGCCGCGGTGATCGCGGGCCTTCTCGTCATCCCCGCCATGGGAGGCGAGCCCGCCGAGTCCGATCCCGCCATGACCGCCACGGCCACGGGGGCCGAGCAGCCGACCGCCGACTACGCCACCGAAGCGGAGACCGAGTCGTCCGCCCTCGCCACCATGGCGTGGGCCGGCCCCGGCTCCTCCGCCAAGGAGAGCGAGTTCAACCTCAAGGCGGGCGCCAGCCTCTCCGGCCGAGTGAAGAAGCTGGACGCGGCGCTCCCCAAGCAGGGCGTGCAGAAGGTCCTCAGGGACGCCAACCGCCCCCTCGTCTCGGGCGGGGCGTGCAAGACCGACCCGTTCGGGATCGGCGACATGAAGGACGGCAAGCGGGTCAAGCCGCTCGCCCCCGCGGTGAAGTACTGCTGGAAGGGCGACGACGCCACCAGCAAGGAGTGGGTCCCGCAGGCGATCACGGGCGTCTCGGACGCGCAGAAGGACGAGAAGTGGGGCTCCGATCGCCCGATCGTCGTCGGCGCGTACGACAACGCCAACCCCGGCCGCGGCAACGGCTGCACGGCCAAGGAGTCGGACCAGTGCAACGAGAAGGGGGTGCGGATCACCTTTATCGACCCGGCGACCAAGAAGTACCGCCATGCGCTGCTCGTCTGGCCGTACGTGAGCAAGAAGACGAAGAAGATCAGCTTCGACGCGGTCCACGCCAACGAGAAGAAGGGGCAGAAGGGCATCCACATCGGCGGGATGGCCTGGTACGGGAACTACCTGTACGTCGCCGACACCTTCAACGGCATCCGGGTCTTCGACATGCGCAAGATCATGGACCTCAACCCGGACAACAAGGCCGGGACGAATGACAAGGTCGCCGGCGGCATGAAGACCAACGTCGAGAACAAGAAGAAGATCGGCCGGCACGGCAAGTCCTGGTACAGCTTCGGCTACCGCTATGTGATGCCGCAGGTCGCCACCTGGACCTTCAAGTCCAAGCAGTACAACCGGGCCAAGAACACGTACTGCATGGGCAAGGGCGCGCCCAAGTCCTCGTACCTCTCGGTCGACCGCTCGACGGCGCCCGACGTGCTGGTGATGGGCGAGTACTGCAAGCCGACCAAGAAGCACCCGTCGACGGGCCGGATCAGCGCCTACCGGCTCAACCCCGACACGGGCAGGCTGGCCTCCCGCGGCGGGGTCACCACCACGCCGGACTGGGCCTACTACCTGCCCGACGACGGCATCCAGGGCGCGGCCCGCTTCAAGGGCAGGTTCTTCCTGAACCAGAGCCACCGGTACTCCAACGGCACCCTCATCCAGGCCAGGGTCTTCCCGAAGACGGGGCTGCACGCGTCCGGAGGCCCGGTGGCGACGGCCGTCGGCCCCGAGGACTTCTATCTGGAGCACGGCATGCGGACCGGGAACCCGCCGCTGCTGTGGTCGGTGTCGGAGCACAGCTCGACGACCGCCGCCCCGTCCTGCAAGGGCGCGACGCCCTGCGGCCGGGTGGTCTACGCGCACCGGGTGCGCGACATCGAGGCGGGCAACTGACCGGAGCGCGAGCGACCGGGCGGCGGCTGACCGCAGCGCGAGCGGCGGGAGCGGCGCTCACCGGAGACGGCTGAGCGGCTGCTCCCCCGGCTGACCGGAGACGGAGCGGGGGGCCGTAGGGGGGGAAAAGGGCGGAACGGCGCCCCCCCACCACCCCGGGGCCGCGCGGGGCGGGGGCGCCCCCCCC
>NZ_JBFAYB010000130.1:0-18089 GCF_040681075.1 Streptomyces sp. NPDC051907
TGGCCCACGGGCAACTCGACACGGCCTGGAGTGCCTGCGGGGACTTCCAGCATCATCCGGAGACCGGCAAGCCCTGCGGCGACTCGTTCCTGTGGACGTAGGGGAGGTACGGCGGGGGCCAGGCGTCGCCCAGGTCGAGCCCCGCCAGCCGCTCGCAGGCGCTGACGACGTTGAACGGCTCGACGAAGCCGGGCGCGACGTCGGCCATGTGGTCCGCGCCGTGCAGCAGGGTCAGCGCGGTCTCGGCGACCCGTACCAGGCGGGCGGACGCGTCGCCGGGCCTGGGCATGGCCTCCAGGGCGAGTCCGAGCAGGATCGCGTCCAGCTTCATCAACTGGGCGAAGGGCCGCCGGATCCGCTCCTCGGCGAGGATCTCGTGCATCAGATGCGCGCCGAGCCGGGACCGGCCGATCGCTCCCCCGGACCCGCCGCCCGCGCCGACCGCCGCCGTGGACGCTACGACCTCGCCCCGGAGCTCGGGCTCGGCCAGCGGCAGCCGGGCGACCCAGGCGCGGGCGAGCACGCCGAGCGCCTCGCCCGCGGTGCGTCCGGGCGCCGGACGCGCCGGCGTCGGGGCCGCCTCGGCGAGGTCGGCGAGGACCGCGAAGTACAGGGCCCGCTTGCTGGGGAAGTTGGAGTAGACCGCGCCCCGCGTCAGCCCGGCGCGCTCGGCGATGCCGTCCACCGTGGCCTGGCTGAAGCCGTGTTCGGCGAACTCGTCCCCGGCGGCGGCGAGCACCCTGGAGCGGTTGCGCTCCTGCAGCTCCGCCCTGCTGAGCCGGCCCATCGTCCTCCTCATCACGGCGTTGCCGCACGCCCCCGGGCCAAGATAGCGTGGCGCTCCAGATGACGTGACCATCTGGATGTTCACGCCATTCGACTTGGACGGGAAGTGAGCGAGTGGCAAGCATCGGCGACGAGGCCCTGCTGAAGTGCACGTTCTGCGGCAAGAACCAGAAGCAGGTCAAAAGACTCGTAGCGGGCCCTGGCACGCTCTGCATCTGCGACGAGTGCGTGGGTCTGTGCACCGAGCTCATCGCGGAGGGCCGGGAGGAGGCCGTCCCCGATGAGGGGGTGGAGGGGCTGCCGACGCCGCGCGAGATATTCGCCTTTCTGGAGCAGTACGTCATCGGCCAGGAGAGCGCCAAGAAGACCCTGTCGGTGGCGGTCTACAACCACTACAAACGCGTGCGGGCCGGGCGGCGGACCCCGCGCCGGGACGAGTCGCCCGTCGAGCTCGGCAAGTCCAACATCCTGCTGCTCGGCCCGACCGGCAGCGGCAAGACCTACCTGGTGCAGACGCTGGCCCGGATGCTCGACGTCCCCTTCGCCATCGCCGACGCCACCGCGCTCACCGAGGCGGGCTACGTCGGCGAGGACGTCGAGAACATCCTGCTCAAGCTGGTCCAGGCCGCCGACTGGGACCTCGACAAGGCCGCGGGCGGGATCGTCTACATCGACGAGATCGACAAGGTCGCCCGCAAGAGCGAGAACCCCTCGATCACCCGCGATGTGTCGGGCGAGGGCGTCCAGCAGGCGCTGCTGAAGATCCTGGAGGGGACCGTCGCCTCGATCCCGCGGCAGGGCGGGCGCAAGCAGCCGCAGCAGGAGTACCTCTCGTTCGACACCACCGACGTGCTGTTCATCGTCGGCGGCGCCTTCGCGGGGCTGGAGCGCATCATCGAGCAGCGGACCAGTCGCCAGGGCATCGGCTTCGGGGCAGAGCTGCGCGCGACGGAGCAGGAGGGCGAGCAGGACGCCTTCGCCGCGGTCAGGCCCGAGGATCTGCTGAAGTTCGGGCTGATCCCGGAGTTCGTCGGCCGGCTCCCGATGACGGCGACTCTGCGCCCGCTGGACCGTACGGCCCTGAAGCGGATCCTCACCGAGCCTCGCAACGCCCTGCTCAAGCAGTACCGGCGCCTCCTGGAGCTCGACGGCGTGGAGCTGGAGTTCACCGAGGAGGCCGTCGGCGCGATAGCCGACCAGGCTCTGCTGCGCCGCACGGGCGCGCGGGCCGCCCGCTCGATCCTGGAGGAGGTGCTGCTCCAGGTGATGTACGAGGTGCCCAGCCGGGACGACGTGGCGCGGGTGGTGGTCGACCGCGACACGGTGATCGACAACGTGTGCCCGACGCTGGTGCCGCGTGAGGGGCCGGGCGGCGGGGAGGACCGCCGCGCGTCCGCCTGAGACGCACGCGTCCGTCTGAGACGCGCGGGTCCGCCTGACATGCACGCGTCCGCCTGGGACGCGGCCATTTCAGCCGCCGCCCGTCGCCCCTCCGGCCACCGCCCGCCGCCGCTCGGCGTGCCGTCGGCCGCCCGGAAGGCGACAGTGGTGGCATGCACCCGGTCGAGGCGCTGGAGAGGATCGCGTTCCTGCTGGAGCGGTCCCATGCGGAGATGTACCGCACGCGTGCCTTCCGGACCGCCGCCGACGCCCTGAGCCGGCTGTCCGACGACGAGATCGCCCAGCGCGCGGCGGCCGGGTCGCTGGCGACGGTCAAGGGCGTCGGGCCCAAGACGGCCCAGGCGGCCAAGGAGGCGCTGGACGGCGAGGTGCCGCAGTATCTGCGGAAGCTGGAGGACGAGGCCGGCGAGCCGCTGGCCGAGGGCGGGTCCGCGCTGCGCGCGCTGCTGCGGGGCGACTGCCATCTGCACTCGGACTGGTCGGACGGCGGCAGCCCGATCGAGGCCATGGGTCGTACGGCCGCCGCGCTGGGGCACGAGTGGGTCGTCCTCACCGACCACTCCCCCAGGCTGACCGTCGCGCGGGGGCTGTCCCCCGAGCGGCTGCGAGAGCAGTTGGAGACGGTGGCGGAGCTGAACCGGCGGTGGGCACCGTTCCGGATGCTCACCGGCATCGAGTGCGACATCCTCCCCGACGGCTCGCTCGACCAGGAGCCCGAGCTGCTCGACCAGCTGGACGTGGTGGTCGCCTCCGTCCACTCCGAACTGCGCATGGAGTCCGCCGCCATGACGCGGCGCCTGGTCAAGGCCGTGCAGGACCCGCTGACCGATGTGCTCGGCCACTGCACGGGCCGGCTGGTCACCGCGCGGACCACCCGGGACGGGAGGACCGCGAACCGCCGGCCCGAGTCGAAGTTCGACGCCGAGAAGGTGTTCGCGGCCTGCGCCGCCCACGGCACGGCCGTGGAGATCAACAGCCGTCCGGAGCGGCTGGATCCGCCGATGCGGCTGCTGCGCCTCGCGGTGGAGTCGGGGGCGTACTTCGCCGTCGACACCGACGCGCACGCGCCGGGGCAGCTCGACTGGCAGATCTTCGGCTGCGCCCGGGCCGAGGAGGGCGAGGTGCCCGCCGAACGGGTGATCAACACCTGGAGCGCCGACGAGCTGCTGGAGTGGGCCGCCGCCTAGCCGCAAGCGGACCGGGAAGCCGAGGACTGATGACCGCACAGCGCCCGCCGGGTCAGCGCCCGACGATCGACGAGTCGTACTGGATGGCCACCGCTCCCCCGGTCGCCCGTCCGCCTCTGGACCGGGACGCGACCGCGGACGTCGCGGTCGTCGGCGCCGGCGTCGCCGGTCTGTGCACCGCCTGGGAGCTCGTGCGCGCGGGCCTGGACGTCGTGGTCCTGGAGGCGGACCGGATCGCCGCCGGCGTCACCGGCTTCACCACGGCCAAGGCGACCTCGCTGCACGGTCTGCGGTACGCGCTCCTGGAGGAGGTCCACGGCGCCGAGGCCGCCGAGCTGTACGCGCTCTCCCAGCAGGACGCGGTCGACCGCTTCGCGGCGCTCGCCGCCGAGCTGGACATCGACGCGGACCTGGAGCGCGCCCCCGCCCTCACCTATACGGAGGATCTCTCGCGCGTGGACGAGGTCCGCGCCGAGGCCGCGGCGGCCCGGCGGGCGGGCCTCGCCGCGTCCTTCGTGACCGAGACGGAGCTGCCCTTCCCGGTGGCCGGGGCGGTGCGCGTCGAGGGGCAGCTGCAGTTCCATCCGCGCAGGTTCCTGCTCGCGCTGGCCGACCGGTTCGCCTCTGCCGGCGGACGCGTCTTCGAGCGCACCCGCGTCACCGCGCTGCACGACGGCAGGCGCTGCCGCCTGTCGACCGAGGGCCCCTTCACCGTCGAGGCGAGCGACGTCGTCCTCGCCACGCACTACCCGGTCTTCGACCGCACGCTGCTCTTCACCCGGCTGACGCCCCGTCGGGAGCTGGTGCTCGCGGCGCCCGTGCCGTCGGCCGTCGCGCCGCTGGGCATGTACATCACCCCGATGGACGGCGTCCGCTCGGTGCGCAGCGCGCCGTACGACGACGGCAGACGGCTGCTGATCGTCACCGGCGAGTCGTTCGAGCCGGGTGCGGGCCAGGTGCGCGAGCGGTACGCGCGTCTGGACGCCTGGGCGCGCGAGCGGATGCCGGGCTTCGCTCAGGCGGACCGCGTCTACCGCTGGGCGGCGCAGGACAACGACTCCAGCGACGGCATCGCGTACGTCGGTCATGCGCACCCTGGCACCCAGCACGTCTACACGGCCACGGGCTTCGGCGGCTGGGGCATGAGCAACGGGATGATGGCCGGGCGGCTGCTCGCCGCGCATATCGCCGGCGGTCCCCGGCCCGCCTGGACCGAGCTGTACGACCCGCGCCGGCTGCCCGGCCTGCGGGAGACGGCGGAGCTGGCCTGGCGCCAGTCCCAGGTCGCCGCGCGCTTCGTGGACGACCGGCGGCACACGAGCCACGCCGACTCGGTGGCGGACGTCCCGCCCGGCAGCGGCGCGGTGGTACGGCTGGCGGGGCGGCGCTGCGCGGTGTACCGCGACGAGTCGGGCGAGGCGACCGCGGTGTCGGCGCGCTGTACGCACCTGGGCTGCCTGGTGCACTTCAACGACGCCGAACGGGTCTGGGAGTGCCCCTGCCACGGCTCCCGGTTCGCGCTGGACGGCGCGGTCCTGCACGGCCCCGCCGCCCGCCCGCTGGAGGCCCTCGATCCACCGGAGGAACGGGAGTGACTCAGCGTCACCTACGGTGTCATCGAGTCAGGATGTGTCTGATCGCAGCCCCTGACGCGCGACGATGGTCACACTTAGACTGACCACCCCCGGCAGCCCTGATGACCTGGCACTACGCCGCCCCGGCGCCGGTCCCGCGGAGTGAGGAGCGCACCTCGTGTTCTACTACGTGCTCAAATACGTCATCCTGGGCCCGCTGTTGCGGCTGCTCTTCCGGCCCAGGATCGAGGGACTCGAGCACATTCCGGCCGAGGGCGCCGCCATCGTCGCGGGCAACCATCTCTCGTTCTCCGACCACTTTCTGATGCCCGCGATCATCAAACGGCGCATCACCTTCCTGGCCAAGGCGGAGTACTTCACCGGGCCCGGGGTGAAGGGCCGGCTGACCGCCGCGTTCTTCCGCAGCGCCGGGCAGATCCCGGTGGACCGCTCCGGCAAGGAGGCGGGCCAGGCGGCGATCCGGGAGGGGCTGGGGGTGCTGAGCAAGGGCGAGCTGCTGGGCATCTACCCGGAGGGGACCCGCTCGCACGACGGCCGGCTCTACAAGGGCAAGGTCGGCGTCGCGGTGATGGCGCTCAGGGCGAAGGCGCCGGTGGTGCCGTGCGCGATGGTGGGGACCTTCGAGATCCAGCCGCCCGGGCAGGTCGTGCCGAAGATCAAGCGGGTGACGGTGCGCTTCGGCGAGCCGATGGACTTCTCGCGGTACGAGGGCATGGAGAACGAGAAGGCGGCCATCCGCGCGGTCACCGACGAGATCATGTACGCGATCCTGGAGCTGTCGGGGCAGGAGTACGTGGACCGCTACGCCGCCGAGGTGAAGGCGGAGCAGGAGCAGCCGAAGAAGTTCCCGCGGCGCCGGGGCTGAGGGCGAGTTCCCGCTCGTCGACGGGCCTGCGCCGGTGGGTACGGTGGACTCCCCCGTGGGGCACGGACCATCAGATCGTCTGCGTACGCGGACGGCTGGTCCGGCTGCGCGGCGGAGGACTCCGGGCTGAAGGGAACGCGGTGAACGAGCACGACACATACGCCAAGCTGATCGGTCTTCTGGACGAGCGAGGGGCGCGGTACCGGATCATCGAGCACGCCGAGGAAGGCGCCACCGAGGCGGTCAGCGCGCTGCGCGGGAACACCCTGGAGCAGGCCGCGAAGTGCATCGTGGTGATGGTGAAGATCGGCAAGAAGGAGAAGCGGTTCGTCCTGGCCGTGGTCACGGGCGACCGGCGGGTCGACCTCGGGGCGGTGAAGGCGCTGCTCGGCGGCGGGTACGCGGGGTTCGCGACCCCCGAGGTCGCCGAGCGTCTTGCGGGCAGCGCGAGCGGCACGATCCTGCCGTTCTCCTTCGACCCGGAGCTCGAACTCGTCGTGGACCCGGCGCTGTTGGCGCAGGAGGAGATCTACTTCAACGCGGCGCGGCTGGACCGTTCGCTGGCGCTGCACACGGCGGACTACACGGCGATCGCCGAGCCGCGCACGGCGGACATCGCGGGCTGAGAGCCGCCGGGGACGCGCAGGCGGGGGCGGCCGCGACCGGCCGCCCCCGCCTTCCGTCACACGCAAACCATCGGCCTTGACTTACGGCTTGGGCTCGGCGTGCGGAGCGCACGTCACATCGCGGCTGTCCAGCTTGCCGGTGAGCAGGTAGGCGTCCACCCGCTCGTTGATGCACGGGTTGACCTGTCCGGTCACACCGTGCGAGCCGGCGTCCTTCTCGACGATCAGACGCGAGCCCTTGAGGCGCTTGTGCAGCTCGACGGCGCCCTGGAAGGGAGTGGCGGCGTCACGGGCGGACTGCACGATGAGCACGGGCGGCAGGCCCTTGCCCGACTTCACCTCGACGGGCGTGTGCTGCTTGGACGGCCAGGTGGCGCACGGCAGGTTCATCCACGCGTTCGCCCAGGTCATGAACGGGTGCTTCTTGTGGAGCCGGGTGTTGTCCCGGTCCCACTTCTTCCAGCTGGTGGGCCACTTGGCGTCGGCGCACTCGACGGCCGTGTAGACGGCGTTGCCGTTCTCCGCGGCGATGTTGCCCGCGGTGTCGGACAGGTCGGGGGCGGCGGCGTCGACCAGGGCCTGGGTGTCGCCGGCGACGTACTTGCTCCAGACGCGGGCGGTGGGCGCCCAGGCGGAGTCGTAGTACGGCGCGCTCTGGAAGAAGGAGACGAGCTCGGCCGGGCCGACGACTCCGCCGAGCGGCGCCTTCTTGGCGGCGGCGCGCAGCTTCAGCCACTGCGCCTCGACCTTCTCGGGGGTGTCGCCGATGTGGAAGACCGCGTCGTTCTTGGCGACCCAGCCCTTCCAGTCGTTCCAGCGGGTCTGGAAGGCGACGTCCTGGTCGAGGTTGGCCTGGTACCAGATCTTCTCGCGCGAGGGGTCGACCACGCTGTCGACGATCATCCGGCGGATGTGGCCGGGGAAGAGCGTCGCGTAGACCGCGCCGAGGTAGGTGCCGTAGGAGACGCCCAGGTAGTTGAGCTTCTTCTCGCCGAGGGCCGCGCGCACGACGTCCAGGTCGCGTGCAGTGTTCGGCGTGGTCATGTGCGGCAGCATCCAGCCGCTGCGCTGGGCGCACCCGTCCGCGTACTCGGCGGCGAGCTTGCGCTGGGCGCGCTTGTCGGCCTCGCTGTCGGGGACCGGGTCGGCCTTGGGGGCCTTGACGAACTCCTGCGGGTCCACACACGAGATCGGCGTGGAGTGGCCGACGCCCCGGGGGTCGAAGCCCACGAAGTCGTATGCCTTCGCCATGTTGGCGTAGAGCGGGTTCTTGTTGGTGACCCGGGTCGGGAAGCGCATGCCCGAGCCGCCGGGACCGCCCGGGTTGTAGACGAGGGCGCCCTGGCGCTCCTCCTTGGCACCGGTGTTGCCTATTCGGTCGACGGCTATCTTGATCTGCTTGCCGTTCGGCCGTGCGTAGTCGAGCGGAACGCTCACCCAGCCGCACTGGATGGGCTTGGCCAGCCCCCAGTCCTCGGGGCAGTCCGCCCAGTCGATGCCCTTCTTGGCCGCGCGCTCCGCGGCGACCTTGACGCCGCGCGCCTCGGACCAGCCCTGGTCACGGCTGTCCGCGCCTGCCGCCGGTGCGGCTATCGCGCCTGCTATGAGCGTGCCCGCCACCAGAGCGCCGGCCGAGCCGAGCACTGCTGTGCGCCTCACGTGGATCCTCCCCCAGCTGTTCGGTCGATTCGGGAGGGATCCTTCCGGCTGCGAGGCCGCGGTGACCAGGGCGTACTGGTGTTTCTTTACCGAACCAATAACCGGTGCGCGGTGTCCCGCTGAGCGGTACGGGCCGGTTCACCGGGGCAGTTCGGCCCGCAGCACCTCGTCCAGCACGGACCGCAGCCGGCGGGCGTCCTCGGCGACGGCGGTGACCAGGAAGGCCGGGCCGGCGAGCGGGGCGAGGACGGCGCCGTCGCCGAGCAGCCGCGGCGCGACCGGTTTGTCCTCGAACGCGGGGTCCACGACGAGGAGTTGGCCCACGGCCCGCCGCCCCGCGAGGACGGCGGGGCCGTCCCAGCCGCCGGGCGCCCCCGGGCCGTAGCGGAGTTCCTGGTCGAGCAGCAGGCGTCCGGCGCGGCGGACGGTGAGCCGGGCGGCGAGGGCGCCGGGCTCCTCGCCGAGCCGGCCCAGGATCTGCTCCTCGCGCAGCACCAGGCGGGCGGTGGCGGCCAGTTCGACGCGGGTGCACATCCGCAGGTCGCTGCCGCGCGCCGAGATGAGCTGCTCGGGCAGCCAGCGCAGCTCGGCGTCCGCGCCGACCGTCAGCTTCACGTCGTAGCGGGCCTGTTCGGGGGTGCGGCCGGGCAGCGCGATGGTCGCGGCTGCCGAGTCGACGTGGAGCCTCGCGCCGTCGCGCACCTCGGCCTCGACGGCGAGCCGGTCGCCGCCGAGCGGCGCGCTCATGGCGCCGACGACGGTGACACGGCTGTACGGGCCGGCGGCCCGGGTCCGGCGCAGGGCGAGCGGCCCGTCGCTCCGAAGGACCGGAAGTCCCTCTGGGGCGGCGACGATTCGGGCGGTGGCGCGGACGCTCATGCGGTCCAGAGGGCGAGCTGTCCGCGCACCCAGTCGGCGACCGGGCGGACGCCGTCCTCGCCCTTCAACGAGGTGAAGGCGACCGGGAGCTCGCCGCGCTGCTCCTTGGCGTCGCGCTCCATCCGGCCGAGGTCGGAGCCGACGTGGGGCGCGAGGTCCGTCTTGTTGACCACCAGCAGGTCGGCGGTGGTGACGCCGGGGCCGCCCTTGCGCGGGATGTCGTCGCCGCCGGCGACGTCGATGACGAAGATCTGCGCGTCGACGAGGCCCTTGGAGAAGGTGGCGGTGAGGTTGTCGCCGCCGGACTCGACGAGGATCAGATCGAGCGGGCCGACGGCGTCCTCGAGGTCCTCGACGGCCTCGAGGTTGGCGGAGATGTCGTCGCGGATCGCGGTGTGCGGGCAGGCGCCGGTCTCGACCGCCTGGATGCGCTCGGGCGGCAGCACGGCGTTGCGGAGGAGGAACTCGGCGTCCTCGCGGGTGTAGATGTCGTTGGTGACGACGGCGATGGACAGCTTGTCGCGCAGGGCGCGGCACAGGGCCGCCACCGTCGCGGTCTTGCCGGAGCCGACGGGTCCGCCGAGGCCGATGCGCAGGGCGCGGCGGGTCCCGTCGGGGCGGTGGGCGTCGGCGCCGACCGCGGAGGCGGTGTCGTGGCTGTGGCCGAGGTGCATGGGGGCTCCAAAAAGGGTCTCAGGATGCGAAGAGGCGTACGGGCCAGGCGGCGTGCTGCTCCGCGGTGACGTCCAGCAGCGGGGCGGATGCGGCCGGCAGCGCGTCGACTCCTTCGCGCGCCGCGGCCACGGCGTGCTCGGCGACCTGGTCCATCTCGGGCGCGAGGCGGGCGAGGACGGCGGTGGCCTGGAAGGGGTCGAGGCTCAGCAGCCGCACCGCTGCCGTGGCCGGGCCGCTGACGCTCTCGTACGCGACGCAGTGCGCGGCGTCCAGCGGCCCCAGGCCCGCGGCGCGGGCTGCTGTGCCGAGCACGACGGGCTGATGGGCGCCCTTCGGGAACGCGGCGGCGAGCGCGTCGAGTTCGGCGCAGGGCCAGGCGGCGCGGGCCGCGCGCATCAGCTGCCGTCCCAGCTTGCGGGCGACGGCTCGCAGCGCGGGCGAGGGGGTCCGGGCGTCGGCCGCCTCGTCGAGCTCGAGGGGGTCGAGGCCGAGTGCGGCCGCGGCGGCGAGCGCCGCCGAGGCGAGGCCGACCGTGTGCAGCCGGCCCCGGCAGAACGCCTCCAGATCGCGGGCGTCTCGCAGGCGGCCCGCCTTGACGGCCGGCTCGGCGCCGCCGGAGTGGGCGTGCCCTCCGGCGGGGAACCGGCCGTCGGCGAGGACGAGGAGTGCGGCGCGTGTCATCGGTGCGTCATCAGAACAGGAAGTACCGCTGGGCCATGGGCAGTTCCGCGGCGGGCGCCGGCTCGACCGGCTCTCCGTCGATCGTCACCGTGAAGGTGTCCGCGTCGACCTCGACCCGGGGCAGCGCGTCGTTCTCCCGCATGTCCGCCTTGGTGACGCGCCGGGTGCTGGTGATCGGCACGAACTTCTTGTCCAGGGCGAGGCGTTCGGGCAGCCCTTCCGCAAGGGCGGCCTCGGCGACGAAGTTGACGGAGCTCGCCGCCGCGGCCCTGCCCAGCGCGCCGAACATCGGCCTGGGCAGCACCGGCTGCGGGGTGGGGATGGAGGCGTTGGCGTCGCCCATCTGTGCGTATGCGATCTGTCCGCCCTTGATGACGAGCTGCGGCTTGACGCCGAAGAAGGCGGGGTCCCAGAGGACCAGGTCGGCGAGCTTTCCGGGCTCGACCGAGCCGATCTCCTGGTCGAGGCCCTGGGCGACGGCCGGGTTGATGGTGTATTTGGCGACATAGCGACGTGCCCGGCGGTTGTCGGCGCGGCCGTCCCCGGGCAGGGCACCGCGACGCTTCTTCATCACGTGCGCGGTCTGCCAGGTACGCATGATCACCTCGCCGATCCGCCCCATCGCCTGGGAGTCGGAGGAGATGATCGAGATCGCGCCGAGGTCGTGCAGCACGTCCTCGGCGGCGATGGTGGAGGGCCGGATCCGGGACTCGGCGAAGGCGAGGTCTTCGGGCACGGCCGGGTTGAGGTGGTGGCAGACCATCAGCATGTCGAGGTGTTCCTCGATGGTGTTGACGGTGTGCGGCCGGGTCGGGTTGGTGGAGCTGGGCAGGACGTACGGCTCGGAGACCACGGTGATGATGTCAGGCGCGTGCCCGCCGCCCGCGCCCTCGGTGTGGTACGCGTGCAGGGTGCGGCCGGCGATCGCGGCGAGGGTGTCCCCCACGAAGCCGGCCTCGTTGAGGGTGTCCGTGTGGATGGCGAGCTGTGCGCCGGTCTCCTCGCAGACGCCGAGGCAGGCGTCGATGACGGCGGGCGTGGCGCCCCAGTCCTCGTGGATCTTGAACCCGAGGGCGCCGCCGCGGAGTTGGGAGTGCATGGCCTCGCGGGACATCGTGTTGCCCTTGCCGAGCAGCCCGATGTTGACCGGGAAGGTCTCCAGCGCCTCGAACATCCGGGCGAGGTGCCAGGGGCCGGGCGTGATAGTGGTCGCCTTGGTGCCCTCGGCCGGTCCGGTGCCGCCGCCGACGAGGGTGGTGACGCCGGTCGCCAAGGCCTGTTCGACGACGGTCGGCGAGATGAAGTGGACGTGCGCGTCGATCGCGCCCGCGGTGACGATCTTCCCGTTGCCCGCGATGACCTCGGTCTCGGGGCCGATGACGAGGTCGGGGTGGACGCCGTCCATGGTGTCGGGGTTGCCGGCCTTGCCGATGCCGGTGATCCGGCCGTCGCGGATGCCGATGTCCGCCTTGACGACGCCCCAGTGGTCGATGACGACGGCGCCGGTGACGACGGTGTCGGGAGCGCCCTCGGCCCGGGTCGTACGGGACTGGCCCATCGACTCGCGGATCACTTTGCCGCCGCCGAACACGGCCTCGTCGCCCGCGCGTCCGGGGCCGCCCGAGCGGTCCTCCTCGATCTCGACGAGCAGATCGGTGTCGGCGAGGCGGATCCGGTCGCCCGTGGTGGGTCCGAAGAGATCCGCGTACACGGCACGTCGCAGCTCAGGCATCTGATGTTCCGTTCTCGGCCAGGGCCGGCGCCGCGTACCCGTCTGCGGCGGCGCCCGCGACGGAAGCGTCCGACTCCTCGGCCGGCGCAGGGACCGCGGCCTCCTGACCGTCGCCCGCCCCGCCCGCCCCGCCCGTCTCGCTCGACTCACTCGCGTCGAGAGCGCCTCCCGTCTCGCCTCGCAGCCCCGCGATGACACGGCGGCCGGCGAAGGGGACGAGCTCCACGTCGACGGGGATGCCGGGCTCGAAGCGCACCGCGGTGCCCGCGGCGATGTTCAGACGCAGGCCGCGGGCGGCCGCGCGGTCGAAGTCCAGACCGGGGTTGGCCTCGGCGAAGTGATAGTGGGAGCCGACCTGGACGGGCCGGTCGGCGGCGTTGACGACGACGAGCCGGGTGACGGCGCGGCCCTCGTTGACGAGCACGGCGTCGTCGGCGAAGAGGATCTCTCCGGGGATCATCCGCGGCGCCCCTCAGACGATCGGGTCGTGGACGGTGACGAGCTTGGTGCCGTCCGGGAAGGTCGCCTCGACCTGGACGTCGTGGATCATCTCGGGGATGCCCTCCATGACGTCGTCGCGGGTGAGCACCGTGCGGCCCGACGCCATGAGCTCGGAGACCGTACGGCCGTCCCGCGCGCCTTCGAGGATGTGAGAGGTGATCAGGGCGACGGACTCGGGGTGGTTGAGCCGGACCCCGCGGGCCCGCCGCTTCTGCGCCACGTCGGCGGCCACATGGATCAGCAGTCGTTCCTGCTCATGCGGGGAGAGTTGCACGTGTCCACCTCACTGTCCTGCGGCCTTGCCCCAGCCTTGCACCGGGACCCTAGCTGGCTGCGACGACGCGTCGACGCCCCGTTGACCAAGACACGGGTGACGTGCGACCAGGAGTTGAACGTTAGGGCCGAAGTCTTTCCGGCGCGTTAACTGATCTTGGGATCCTGCATGGACATCAGCGCGCGGAGCCCGTCCTCCAGGACGTCGACCCGTACGTCGCCGAAGATGGCCTGCTGGGCGATGAAGCCCTGGGCGGTGGCGATCATCGTGCGGGCCACATGGTCGGCGGGGACGTCGGCGGTCATCAGCCCGTTGTCGCGGTAGGCGTCCACGAGCTTGGCCCAGGCCTGGCGCATCCCCGCATAGCCCTCGCGCATCATCGCCGCGAGCGCGTCGTCGCGCAGGGACTCGGTCCACACCTGCACGATCAGCCGGGCGAACTCCTGCCGGTCGCCGCCCGGAACCTGCTCTTCGAGCATGGTGCGCAGCACCCGGCCGAGCAGGACGTCGGGGGTCGGCGGCGGGGTGGTGCGGGCCGCGTCGTCGAAGGCGCCGCGGATGGCGGCGAACGCCTCCCCCGCGATGGCCCCGATCAGCTCTTCCTTGCTGCGGAAGTAGCGGTAGACCGCGCCCGCGGAGAGACCGGCCTCGCGCAGGATGTCCTGCATCGAGGTGGCGTGGAAGCCGTTGCGTGCGAAGCAGCGGGCGGCGCCGTCCAGGATCTGGCGGCGGCGGGCGTCGAGGTGTTCCTGGGATACGCGGGCCATGCGTCCAACCTAAAACGAACATTCCTTCTTGACAAGGACGGACGGCGGCGGGACAGTGAGGCCAACAACAAAAACGAACGATCCTTCTCTTTGAATCGAGGGTCATCATGTCCGCTGCGTCAGCCACCCCGACCCGCCGCTCGATCGTGGCGATGGTGCTGATCCCCCTCTTGGCGGCGCTCGCGCTGTGGGCCTTCGCGTGGCCGGCGACCCGGACCGCGCCGCGCGAGACGCCGATCGGCGTCGCCGGCCCCGCGGCCGCGACCGCCGAGCTGGCCGAACGCCTCGAGCAGCGGCCGGGAGCCTTCGACGTGCACCGCTACGACGACGAGGCCGAGGCCCGTACGGCGATCGAGGACCGGGTCGTATACGGCGCGATCGTGGTCGCCGATCAGGGCCCGCGGCTGCTCACCGCGTCGGCGGCGAGCCCGGTCGTCGCCCAGCTGCTCAAGGAGGCGGTCACCACGCAGGCGCCGGCCGGCGCGCAGGTGCGGGTGACGGACGTCGTCCCGACTCCGCCCGGCGATCCGCGGGGCAGCGGGCTGGCCGCGAGCATCCTGCCGCTGGCGCTGGGCGGCGTGGCGGCCGGGGCGGCGGTGACGGTGCTGCGGCTGCGCGGGGCGCGGGCCGCGCTCACCGTGGTCGGCGCGTCCGTCCTCGTCGGCGTCGCGGCGGCGGCGATCGCCCACAGCTGGCTCGGCGTGCTGACCGGCGACTGGTGGGCCGAGGCGGGGGCGCTCTCGCTGACCGCGCTGGCGATCGGCGCGACGGTGGCGGGGCTCGGCGCGTGGATCCGCACGCAGGGCGTCGCGCTGGGCGCGCTGCTGATGGTCCTGCTGGGCAACCCGTTCTCCGGCGCGGCGACCGCACCCGAACTGCTCCCCGAGCCGGCCGGCGCACTGGGCCAGCTGCTGCCGCCGGGCGCGGGAGCGACGCTCATCCGCTCGGTCGCCTACTTCGACGGCAGCGCGGCGGGGGCGGGGGCGCTCACGCTGTCGCTCTGGGCGGCGCTCGGCCTGACGGCGGTACTGCTCGCCACGCGGCGCGACGGCCCCCGCCCGACGCCCGCGCCCACGACGAGCCCCGGCGAGCGCACACCGACACCGGTGATGCCGGTGGGGTGAGCCCCCCCCCGACCGGCCGCGCGCCCCCGCTGTAGCGGACGGGGACGCGCGGCCTTCTCACGCCGCGAAGCGGGGGCCTGTCGGGGCCCAGAAGGTCAGATCGCGCGGCCCGCACCTCGCGGCTGCACGCCGGGCCTGGCGAGGTCGTGCCTGTGGGGCAAGCCCCGGCCAGGGCAGGCTTCCCGCCCGCCGACCGGCCGCGCGCAGCCTTCTCGCATCCCGAAGCCTGGGCCCGGAGGGCCCACAGGTTCACATCGCGCGAGCCGCGCGATCGCGGCTGCGCGTCACGCCTGGCGGCCGCCCAACGCCGACGCCGATCGCGCCCGTGGAGTGAGCCCGCGGCCAGCCCCGGCGGCCGGCCTTCCCGCGCCCCAACGCCGGGCGCTCAGCGCACACATGCAGCGCCACCGGGCAACCAGCCCGCGGGCCCGCAGGTCGCGCGCCTTGCGGCTTTGCGTCACGCCGTGGCGGCCGTCCAGACTGGCACCGGTCATGCCCGTGGGCGAGTCCCCGGCCGGCCCCGGCTTCCCGCCCGCCGACCGGCTGCGCGCAGCCTTCTCGCACCCCGAAGCCGGGGCCCGTCAGGGCCCACAAGCCACATCGCGCGCGCCCGGCACCGGTCGCGACCGTGGGGTGAGCACCCGGCCGCGCGCGGCATTCCCACGCCCCGACGCGAGGGCCCGCAGGTCCCGCGGCTCCGTGTCATCCCTGGCGGTCGTGTCCCCGGTGCTCCGCCGTCAGGCCGAAGCGCCCCCGGTCCGCGGGCGCCGACGACGTGGGGCCCAGCGAGGAGACCGAGCTGATCACCTGCTCCTCGGCCGCGGTCTGCGCCGCCGCCTCCTCGGTCTCGAGTCGCTCCAGGTCGGCGGCGGAGACCAGCGCCACGAGCGGCTTCCCATGCCGGGTCACGACGACGCGCTCGCCGCCGTAGACGACGCGGTTGATCAGTTCGGCGAGCTCCGCTCGGGCTTGCGTCACTGGAATCTCATAGGCCATGTCCCCCACTTTACGGGCGACCACGGCCCCCACACCGTCCATGGCCACAGGCAAGGCGCAGGTCAGCGGGGCGCCCTGCCGACGCGGCGCGTCGCGGTCGGCGAGCGGTGCGAGCAGACCGGAACGAGGCCGCCTCTCCTGCTGAGAGCGAAAACAGCGCTGACCGCTTGCTCCCCCTGGGCAGCTGAGCCATGATCTCCAACATCGGATTCTGTACGTCCTGTACATTTTCTATAGGACCTCGTACAGCTCGCCACGAGGAGAGGCACGCCATGAACCGTCCCGAAGCCCGCTACGTCCTCCCCCAGTTCACCGAGCGCACCTCCTCGGGGACCCGCACCCTGGACCCGTACTCCAAGCTGCTCGAGGAGCGGATCGTCTTCCTCGGGACCGCCGTCGACGACACCGCCGCCAACGACGTGATCGCGCAGCTGCTGCACCTCGAGTACTCCGCCCCCGACCGGGACATCTGCCTGTACATCAACTCGCCCGGCGGCTCGCTCAGCGCCATGTCGGCGATCTACGACACGATGCAGGTCGTCACCTGCGACATCGAGACGACCTGCCTGGGCCAGGCCGTCTCCACCGCGGCCCTTCTGCTCGCCGCCGGCGCGCCCGGCAAGCGGATGGCGCTGCCCGGCTCGCGGATCGTCGTCCAGCAGCCCGCGATCGAGGAGCCGTTGCGGGGCCAGCCGTCCGATCTGGACATCCAGGCCCGGGAACTGCTGCGGCTGCGCGCCCAGCTCGCCCAGATGCTCGTCCGCCACACCGGCCAGGACGTCGAGCAGATCGCCTCCGACCTGGAGCGCGACAAGATCTTCGATGCCGAGGAGGCCAAGGCGTACGGACTGGTCGACCACGTCGTCGTGAACCGCAAGACCTCCGCCGCCTCCCCCGGCGCGCGGTGAGCGCCCGATGCTGCCGCCCGAGTTCCCGCCGCTGCCCGCCCTGACCCGCGCCGAGTGCGAGTTCGTCGACAGCTATCTGGAGGTCGTCGACCTTCTCGGACGGATCAACCCGGCCCGCTCGACGCACACCTATGGCGCGCTGCGCGCGGCCCAGGCCCTCGTCGGCCGCGCCGCCGCGCTCAAGGACGCCCTGGCGCTGATGCACGCCCGCGGCGAGAGCGAGGTGCATGCGGCGACCCTCGCCGAAGCGCTGCGCGTGCTCGACGGCGAGCGCAGGGCAGGACGGGTGACCATGCCGCCGCCCATACCGTCGAGTTGACCAAATCGCCCCGTTGTCAACCGCCGTTCGGGTACGAGTTGAGGTACCCCGTTCGGTGGAGCCGGCGCCCCTGTCTCTGACACCGGACCAGTTGCGCAACCCGACTACCGATTTGGCGGAACGACCCGTTCCGGTGCTGGTGCGATGCCACGCAGGGGTGACCGCTCGAATGTCGAAACGGTTCTGTCCACTCCAACAGGTCAGTCGTGATGAGCCTCACAAATCGACGTTTCGACTCGGAAATAGGGCGTGGTGTGGGTCAAGATCCCTGGGACGACAAGCCCCCGTCACCTCGACGGGGCGGTCCGGGCGGACGCTGAGTCCTGCCGCCGCACCGGATGACTGGTCGACAGAAGTGGATCGGCAGGAGTGGAGGACCCAAGCAGTCCGGGGTGGCCGTAGCGGGCCGTCCCTTGGGGTTAAGCCGCATCCGCGGCCGGGCATCTTCGCCTGTCCGAACCCGACAGGTCATCCTTCACAGGCGGCTGACGAAGGGTTGCGCATGACTGCGCAGATTCATGTCCCGTCTCTGCTCACTCGGGCCGGCGCCGTATCGGCCCTGACCCTCGCCGCCGTCGGCGGCACGTTGCTGGCGCCAGGCGCCGTGACGGAGGCTCAGGCAGCGACGACGCACGCGAGCAAGGCGCTCAAGGTCGCCGCTTCCAAGAAGGGATCGCCGTACGGATACGGCGCGGTGGGCCCCTCCCGGTTCGACTGCTCGGGGCTGACGCTCTACTCGTACAAGAAGGCCGGCAAGAAGCTGCCGCGCACCGCCCAGCAGCAGTACAACAAGACCCGTCATATCTCCGCGTCCTCGCGGCAGCAGGGTGACCTGGTCTTCTTCCACGCCGGCAGCAGCGTCTACCACGTGGGGATCTACGCCGGGAACGGCAAGATCTGGCACTCCCCCAAGACCGGCTCGGTGGTGAAGCTGCAGAAGATCTGGACGAAGAGCGTCTGGTACGGCCGCGTGCGCTGACGCGGCGACAGTCGCTGTGACAGGCCTGTCGGGTGAGGGCTGACCCACCCGGACAGGCAGCCGGTGCGCCGGTCCTCCCGACCGGCGCACCCGCGCCCGCGCCGCGACGCCGGGCGCGGCCCCCCCCCCGGCGCC
>NZ_JBFAYB010000131.1:0-17795 GCF_040681075.1 Streptomyces sp. NPDC051907
GACCAGGACGATGCCCCGGCGCGGGAGGCGGGGCCGCTCGGCTCCCGGGAGCCGGGCGAGGTGGCCGCCCCCGGCGCCGGCGGCGTTGACGCCGGCTGGGGCGGCCAGTTCGCGGCGCGGTGTGCGCACACCGCGGATCCGGCCGTCGGGCGCGACGAGCAGGCCGGTCGCCTCCTCGCCGAGCAGCACGGCGGCGCCCGACTCGCTTGCCGCGTGCAGGAGTTGGGCCGCCGCGCGGGCCGGCTGGACCTGGGCGTCCTGCGGGTAGTGGAATCCGCCCGTGAGGCCGGGGGCGAGATGGGGTTCGAGGTCGTGCAGCCGGTCGGCACGGATCTCGTGCGCCTCGACGCCGGCTGTGCGCTGGGCCGCGGCGAACTTCCGCAGTGCGGCCAGAGCGGTCTCGTCGTGGGCCACGACGAGACCGCCCTTGGGCTCGTACTCGGTCTCCTGTGGGAGCGTCTCGGCGAGTTCGCGCCACAGTCGGGTGGAGAGCAGCGCGAGGTCGAGCTCCGGGCCCGCCTCCTTGTCGGAGACGAGCAGATTGCCTTCCCCGGCGCCGGTGGAGCCGCCCGCGACGGAGCCGCGGTCGATCACTGCGACAGCCAGGCCGGCGCGGCTCGCGTAGTAGGCGCACGCCGCTCCGACGACGCCGGCGCCGATGACGACGGCGTCCAGAGTGTGTCTGTTGGGCACGGCAGTAATATGTCACATTCCATCAGACGGGGGAAGGCGGTCCGCGCAACTCTCCGGTCAGCTCCGCAGCGGCCCCTCGCAGCGGTAAGTCGCGCTCCCCGCCTTGCTGTTGCTCCAGATCTCGACGGGCCCGAAGGAGCAGTTCATGTCGGCGAGGTTGGTGGACGCGGCCCCCGCGCGGTCGAGGATGAAGTAGTCGACCGTCTCGGACATGTCCTGGAAGACGCGGTCCGGGCTGTTCGCGTCCGAGAGGTTCGCGGTGATCCTCCCGGTGCAGGTGAAGCGCCGCTTGCCGGGGTCGCCGTCGTCCGCGCACATCGGGTCGGCGGCGGTGGACGCGGCGAAGGACGCGCGCACGGCCTCGACGGCGGCGTCCCGGAGCCGTTCGTTGGGCGTGTAGCGCGTATTGGGCACGAACAGCTCGTCGACCTTGGCGATCTGCGCGTCGAGGAAGCCGTCGTACGCCCGCTGCAGGGCCGCGTCGCGGCCGAGGCGGCTGCGCCACGCGTCGAAGCCGGCCGGGTCGTTCGCGCGCAGATACCCGTACATCTCGCGGATCAGGGCGGGTCGCTCCATCCACAGGAACTCGTAGAACGCGCCCGCGTAGCTGTAGAAGCGGAAGCCGTCCCCGTCGTAGGTGGCGTGGAGCAGCTGGTTCACGCTCATCCGGGGCTTGCCGCCCGCGGTGTCGTTGACGATGCCGCGGATCAGCGACTTGCGGACCTTGATGCCGTCGTCGCGGGTGGCGCCGTCCAAGAACTCGGCGGTTCCCTCGTCCATCGCGGTCGTCCGGTCGCCGGTGTACCAGGGCCCTTCGCCGAAGTAGCCGGGCACGGCCCAGCGGCCGTTGAGGTAGTGCACGTACTCGTGCCGGAAGAGCTCTTCGAGGGTGAGCGAGGAGTCCTGCGGGACACGGCGCTGGTAGGTGTAGAAGGTGGCGCCGCGCTCGATGTAGACGCCGCCGTTCTCGGTGCCCATGCCAGTGAGGATCGGGTGGTACACCTCGTAGTCGGCGCGGGAGGCGTACAGCACCACGTTCAGCGCGGTGTTGGGGTCGCCGGCCAGCGGGGACTCGGCGCCGAGCACCCGGTGGAACTGCGCCTTGACCTGCTTGCTCGCGTAGTAGAGCTGGTCCACGGTCGCCCGGTCGAGCGCGGTGCGGACCTTGATGGCCCCGTTGTCGTAGGTGTACGTGTACGGGAAGATCTTCCGCTCGATGTCGTCCTTGCAGACCGCGTACGGCTTGCACGCCTCGTAGAAGTTCAGCCAGGACACCAGCGAGGCCCAGGGACGGCTGCCGTCGCCGAAGTTGCCGCGCGCCACGGGCAGCAGGGCGCCGAGGTCGGGGACGATCTGCCGCCTCAGGACGTCGATCTGGCCGAAGCGGCCGTACTCGCCGAGCGCGTCGCGCACCACCCACTCGTTGGGGGTGCCCTTGAGGTGGGTGTAGCCGGCGAAGGCCCTGAAGGACGCGCGGTACGAGGGGTTCTGGGTCACGACGTTGTGGAAGGCCGTGTCCTTGTTGCCCGGGTAGACGCCGAGGTAGTTCACGGAGAGGGCGGCCAGGGCGGCGCCGCCCCAGGAGGCGTCGTCGTACTGGCCCTTGTGGTACTTGTCCATCGTGGCCAGGACTTTTCTGATCAGCCCGAGCTGGCTGTGCCGCAGGCCGGGGCCGCTGCCGGTGTAGAGGGCCTCGCGCAGGGTCTCGGCGTTGGTCCGCGTGACGTCGAAGGTGCGTGCCGCCGTGCCGAAGTCGTGGACGGCACGCCTGAGTATCTCGGTGGTCGGGACGTCGGTGACGTCTATCTCCGGGCGCGAGAAGTCGTGGTACACGACGGCGTGGAGATAGGTGAACATCTCCAGCAGATGGGTGCTGTTGCGGCCGTCGTGGCGGGCCGCGAGCGAGGATATCCGGCGGCCGAGGGCCTGGACGTGGGCGTCGGACATGATCGGCGCCAGCCGGGCGTCCCAGGTCCAGATCAGGCCGCTCAGACAGCCGTCGGCGGTGACGGCAGGGTCGGCGAGGAAGTCGGCGAGCTGCTCCGGCGTCAGCCGGGTGACGCCGTCGAGGGTGCAGGGGACTCCCGCGGCACGGAGGGCGGCGCTGCGGGACGGGTCGGCCTTCTTGCCGCCCTGGCGGCCGGGGACGCGTCCCTCGGCCGACTCCCCCGGCGGCGGGGCCGGCTGGGCGGTGGGCCTGGGAGCCCGGGCGAGGCGCTCGACCTCGTCGAAGGGGTTTTCGCCATGGGCGGCGGACTGCTGCCCGGCCGGACCCGGCCGTGCGGCGAACGCGGCGGGGACCGCGGGGGCGGCGGAGGCCGTGCGCTCCGGGCCCGACTGCTGCGCGGCCGGTCCGAGCGGGGCGAGGAGGGCTACGGCACAGGCGCCTGCGAGCAGGGGTGTGCGCACGGATCTGAGCTGGGACACCGAGTGCTCCTGATGTGGGAGGTGGGAGGTGGGTGTGACAGCGGTGCGGTCATCGCGAACTGACCGGACACGGAAGGGGATTGATGCCGTCCGGAGGGGGCGCGATGTGACCCGTAACATAGTAATGTGAAATTGCACTGACAACCCCTCAGCACCAGTCCGTCCTGGAGGAGTTCCGATGACCGCTGACGACGCCCGCCTCGCGCCGGAGTCCGTGCAGGCGAGGACCAGCAGCCACGATCTGGCCGTCTCGCCGGAGTTGGCCTCGTTCATGAGCACCGGCTGGGCGAGCACTCCGCTGCCGGCCGACGCGCACGTCGCCGCCAGGGCCGTGACACCGGCCCGCCGCGCCCGGCTCTCCGCGCTCTTCCCGGGCGAGCGACTGCTGGTCCCCGCCGGGGAGTTGAAGGTCCGCTCCAACGACTGCGACCACCGGTTCCGGCCGCACAGCGCGTACGCCTGGCTCACCGGTCTCACCGGCGAGGACCAGCCCGGCCATGTCCTGGTCCTGGAGCCTTCCGGGCCGCACGCCCACGAGCCGGTGCTGTATCTGCGCCCCCGGTCCCCGCGCGACGGCGACGAGTTCTACCGCGACCGGCGGTACGGCGAGTTCTGGGTGGGCCGCCGCCCCGACCTCGCCGAGGCCGAGCGCCTCACCGGCATCCGCTGCGAGCACCTCGACGGGCTCGACCGGCTGCCGCCCGCCCGGGACGCCTCCCGCGACGCCGAGCTGGCCGCCGCGCTCAGCGAGCTGCGGCTCGTCAAGGACGGCTGGGAGCTGGGCCAGCTCCAGCTGGCCGTCGACCACACGACCGCCGGCTTCGAGGACGTCGTCCGCGACCTGCCGCGCGCCCTGGCCCACCCGCGCGGCGAGCGCCGGATCGAGGGCGTCTTCGGCCTGCGGGCCCGCGCGGAGGGCAACGGCACGGGCTACGAGACGATCGCCGCGTCCGGCGCGCACGCCTGCGCCCTGCACTGGATCCGCAACGACGGCGCCCTGGACCCGGCGAGCCTCCTGCTGCTGGACGCCGGCGTGGAGACCGACACCCTCTACACCGCCGACATCACGCGCACGCTCCCCCTCTCCGGCCGGTTCTCGCCCGTGCAGCGCCAGGTGTACGAACTCGTCCTCGCCGCCCAGGAGGCGGGGATCGCCGCCCTCAAGCCGGGGGCGAGCTTCCGGGACTTCCACAGCGCAGCCATGCAGGTCGTCGCGGAGGGGCTGACGCAGTGGGGCGTCCTGAAGAGCGCGTCGGGCGACCTGCACCGCCGCTACACGCTCTGCGCCAGCGGCCATATGCTCGGCCTGGACGTCCACGACTGCGGCAAGGCCCGCGCCGAGACCTATCTGGACGGCGTGCTGGAGGAGGGCCAGGTCCTCACGGTCGAGCCGGGCCTGTACCTCCAGCCCGACGACGAGACCCTGCCCGCGCAGCTGCGGGGCATCGGCGTACGGATCGAGGACGACCTCGTCGTCACCTCCGACGGCGCCCGCCTGATGTCCTCGGCGCTGCCGCGCACCCCCGACGCGATCGAGGAGTGGATGGGCACGCTCATGGCCGGCTGAGCACCGGCGAGGGCGGACCGACGCGCGCGGCGGTCACCCAGATGCCCTGTCGCAGGTGCGGAGACTTCCGTCCTCGACCCGTAATGGTCATGGCCGACCCGGCCGCTCGGCCGGGCGGCGAACCACTGCGGCGACGGAGGGGAGCGGGTTGTGCGAGCCAGAAGAGGTACGGTCACGGCGGCCGCCGGCGTGCTGAGCGTCCTGGCGCTCGCGGGCCTGATGCAGGCGGGCGACTCGCCGCGGACGGCCACCGCGACGCGCGGCGGCCACGGCGCCGTGTCGACGGACCTGGCGTCCGAAGCCGGCGGGGCGCGGCGCCCCCGCTCCCCCGGCACCGCTCCCAGCGACGACACCGCGGCCTTGAAGGCGCTCTTCGGCGACGAGATCCGGCGGATGCCCACCGAGAAGCAGGTGGTGGCGCTGACCTTCAACGCCGCGTGGAACGAGGCCGGCGTCGACTCCGTCCTGGCCGAGCTGCGGCGGCGCAAACTGCCGGCCACGTTCTTCCTGACCGGCGAGTTCGCCGAGGCCCACCCCGCCGCCGCGCGGGCGATGGCCGCCGAGCACGGGATCGGCAACCACTCCTACAGCCACCCGCAGTTCGCCGACATCTCCGAGCAGGAGCAGGCACGCGAGGTGCAGGAGGCCGACGCGGCGATCCGCGCGGCGACCGGAGCGACGCCGCTGCCGTTCTTCCGCTTCCCCTACAGCGCCACGACCCCGCAGACCATCGCCGCGGTCAACGCCCTGGGCTACGCGGACATCGAGTTCACCGCCGACACCAACGGGTACCTCGGCCCCGACGGCGGCATGACCGTCGAGAAGGCTCTCGACCGCGCCCTGGACGCCGCGGTCCCCGGCGGCATCCTGCAGATGCACGTCGGCAACTCGGGCTCGGGCCCGGTCCTCGACGCCGACGCCCTCCCCCAGATCATCGACGCCGTCGAGGACCGCGGCTACCAGATCGTCGACCTGCGCACCCTCCTGGACCCGGCGGCGCAGCAGAGCAGGCGGTCGACCGCGGGCGGCGGGCGACACCTGTCCGAGTGAGCCACCCGTCGCAGCAGCCGACCGAGCTCACGCGGGGCGCCGGACCGCGCCTGCGATCCCCGGTCTCCTCGACCCGTGACGGCGCTGGGCCCGTTCATCTGCCGTTCCCCCGCGCTTTGCCCAGGAGTCGCTCTCCACGCTCCCCTTGTTGCTGATCAACCCCTTACGATGCGATGGCGATGCGCGCGCCGCGCACCGCAGGCACAGGGGGAGGCGCGATGTCCAGGAGACCGCGGGACGGCATGTCCGACGGCATACCGGACCAGACGTGGGGGACGCTTCCGGGCGGTGTGGAGCTCTACCGTCTGAGGCCGGACGGCGCCGTCGAGCTGGCCGACCGCGAGGGCGCCCGCGAGCTGGGCCCCGAGCGCGAGTTCCTCCGCTTCATCGACGACGGCCAGTTCGCCCACTACCTCGTGGGCGACGCGGCGACGTCGCCCGAGCGTCCCTCCAACGCCACCGTCAAACTCGGCGTCGTGGGCCCGCGCAGCGCCTTCACCCCGCACGCCCACGGCGGAGAGCATTTCGTCCTCAGCCTCGGCCACGCGGCCTGCGGCCTCTACGACGCGGACCGCGACGAGGTCTGCGACGTCCCGCTCACGCCGGGGATGCTGATACGCATCCCCGAGATGATGCCCCACTCCTTCGCGAACCGGGGCGCCGATCCGCTGACGATCCTCGCCGCCAACACCGGCTACGGCATCGACCACGAGGACTACGCGATCACCGCGTCGGAGGCCGAGCGCAGGGCCGCGGGCGACGGCACTGCGGCCGGCCAGGGCCAGCTGGCCCTGGCCGCGGCCACCGACTACCGGGCCCTCGCCGCGGCCCTGCGCGACATCGAGCGCGTTCAGCGGGTCCGCGGCATCGGCGCCACCACCGTCCGCGAACGTCTGGCCGCGCGGCTACGCCGGGTGGCGACCGCGCTGGAGGTCCGCCGGTGATCTGTCCGCACTGCGAACGCAGCCTGCTGCGCAAGGAGCGTCCCAACAACACCTGCTCCCTGTGCAAGCGCAGCTACGCGCTCGACCCCAAGACCAACCCTCTGCGCCTGAACGACCTCCGGGTGCGCAGGATCATGGCCAAGCTGACCGCCGAGGGGACGATCAAGGTCACGCCCGGCCAGCTGTGGTACGCGCTGTCGCGCAAGCGGCTCAAGGAGAGCGAGTTCGCCGCCGGCTCCGCCGGAACGGCGCTCGTCGCGGGCATCGTCGCCGCCTTCTTCGCCGTCGTCGGCGACTTCGCCTTCCTGTTCGCGGTCTGCGGCGGCCTGCTCCTCCTCTCGCTCGGCCTCTTCCTCGCGCGCAAGGCGGGCGTCGGCAGGGGCGTACCGCCGACGAGCCGTGAGGCGTTCCGCTCGCAGGCGCTCGCGGAGTGGCGGAAGGTGTACGGCAGGCTGCCGCAGGGGATGGTCGACGACGACGCGTACCCGCGGCGCCGGCGACAGGACCACACACCGGACTCCGGCGGCGCGCCCGCCTGCGTACTGCTCTGTCCCGACCGTTCCATCGCCGTGTTCCTCGCCGCGGACGGCCTGCCCGACCGCTACGGCATCGCGCTCGCCCAGGACCTCGAACAGGTCCTCGCGCTGGGCTCGCAGGGCCCTGTCATCGTGCTGCACGACGCCGACGCGTCCGGCGTGCTCCTCGTCCACCAGGCCCGCGCGGCCCTGCGCGGACGTCCGGTGATCGACGCGGGGCTGCCGCTGCGCACGGTCCGCGGGCTCCCGCAGGCCGTGCCCTATCGCGCCAAGGGCGAGAAGCCCGACGCACAGACGGTGAAGCAGCTCGCCGCGCTGGGCGAGCTCACCGCGCAGGAGCTGAAGCAGCTTGGGCGGGGCTGGCGGTTCCCGCTGGTGGGAATGCCCCCGGCACGGCTGCTCGCCGTCGTCGCGCAGATCGCCGAACAGGTCGCGCGCCGTGCCGATCCCGAACGGCGCCGCGCGGCGTCCGTGGGCTTCATGACCTGGCCGGGGACCGGGACGGCGACCGCTTCAGGCCCGGCGGGCGAGCGATGACCTGCCCGCACTGCGCCCTCCAACTGGGGCGCACCGAGCGCACGGGCGGTGTGTGCGCCCACTGCAAGCGGGCCTTCGCGCTGGACCCGCGTACCGACGGCAGAGGCATGCACGACCTGCGCATCCGCCGCTGCGTGGAGCGCGCGAGCGACGACGGCCGGCTGAAGGTCACCCTCACCCAGCTCTGGTACGCCTCCCGCACCGCCAACGACGTGTGGGGCGCGACCGAACGGCGCGGCGTTCCGGCGTGGATCCGCTGGCTGGCGGCGCTGCCCGTCGCCGCCGTCCTGGTCGTCTGCGCGGTCCTCGCCGACGGTGTGCTCGCGTTCGTCGTGGGCGCCGCCGCGCCGGCCGTCCTCGTCGTGGCGGCGTCGCTGCGCTACCGGCCCGCCCGGCCGGCGGGCTCGCTCGTCGAGCCTCCGGAGTACAGGTTCCGGGGGCTGATGAAGGGTTCGTGGACGAGGGTGTACGGGGGTCTGCCGGACGGTGTGGTGGACGACGAGCCCCCCACGTCCCGGTCGAACCCGTCCAGCACGTCCAGCACGTCCGGCGAGTCGCGGCGGACGGGCAAGCCGAGCATGCCGACCGCCTCGAAGCCGGCGCCCCGTCCCCGTGCCGTCATCGTGTGCACCGACCACGCGGTAGCCGTGTTCCTCGCGGCCAACGACATCCCGGCGCGCCTGGAGGCGGTCCTCGTCGAGGCGGACGGGCTCGGCGCGGACTTCGTCGTTCAGGAGGCCCTCGCCGAGCTCGCCGGACTCCGCGGCGACCTCCCCGTCGTAGTCCTGCACAGCGCCACGGCCCAGGGCGTCCTCGTGGCCCCGCTCCTCCGCGCCGCCCATCCGGGCCGGGTCGTGGTGGACGCGGGCCTTCCGGTGGCCGCGGTCAAGGACCGGCGTCACGCCGTCCGCCTCGTCGAAGACTGGCCGCCCGACGAGATCGACCAGCTCCGGACGGTGGCGGGCCTGTCCGAGGCGGAGGCCGCCTGGCTCGCGCAGGGCTTCTGGAGCCCGCTCGCCGCGGTGCCTCCGCCGCTTCTCGAAGCGGTCGTCGTACGAGCGGTGGAACGGGCCCGGACAGCCCCTCCCCCCGGCCCCGGCGCCGCCCAGAGCCAGGGCTTCCTGACCTGGCCTCAGGAGCCTGGGGACACGGGCGGGCAGGGCGAGCGCACGTCTCGGAGAGAAGGCACGAGGCCCCTATGACTGCACGACGCGTACGACCTGCACGACACGCACAACCCGCACGGCACTCCCCGGCGGCCGGCCTTGGCGCCGACGCCCGCAGGGGCCTCGGCCCCGGCGCCCGGCTGCTCGACCGGGCGATCACCGTCGCCGCCGCGCGGGCCGGCGCCCCCGGCGGCATCCGCTTCACGGAACGGCAGCTCTACTACGAGACCTGCCGCGTCCTGAGCCCGGCCGCGACGCTGCTCAAGCGCGTCCCGCGCACTCCGGCGCCGCCGCTGCGCCTGCCCGTGTTCACGCGTGCGCTGGACGCGCGGGGCAGGGAGAGCGTGCCGGGCCTGCTCCCGCCCCCGCCGACGTCGCCGCCGACGCGGGGGGACGGCCCCGCCGGTGCGTCCGAACCCGACCTGTACGCCTACGGCCTGCCCCGCATCCTCCTGTGCCAGGACCGCTCGATCGCCCGGATGCTGCTCGCCAACCACGTCCACCTCGAAGCGGCCTGCCTCGTCCTCGCGGTGCCCGACGCCCTGCCGCTGGACCCCCGCCTCACCGCGGCCCTGCGACGGGCGCAGGGCGCGACGGTCCACGTCCTGCACGACGCGAGCCCCGAGGGCGTCGCGCTGCCGGCGCGGGTCCGGGCCGCCCTCGGTCCCGTCCCGGGCGTGCGGGTCGCGTCGATCGGACTCGTGCCCCGTCATGTGGCCGCCCTGCGCCTGCCGTCCGGGCGCGGCCCGGCGCCGGCCGCGGCTCTCGGGCCGTGGCCGCCCGCGCTGCGGCCGCGGGAGGTCGCGTGGCTGGCGCAAGGGCGGTTCGCCGAGGTCGCGGCCGTGCCGCCGGCCCGTCTGGTGCGGACGGTGCTGCGCCTGACGCGCGGACCGAGACCGCCGCGGACCTCCCTGTGGAGCGACCTGCGCGGGCTGCGCGCCACGGGCTTCATGACCTGGCCCGCCTCGTGACCCCGCTCGTGCCCCGCCCCGGCGACCCCTCCCTCTCGCGGCGACGACCGCCCCACAGACCCGAGGAACGCAAGAGATGATCCGGCCCCAAGAGATCGGCTACACCGACGAGCTGCTCGCCGACGGCAGCGTCCACCGCAGATACGAGGACGGCCGCGAGGAGTGGCGCCGCCGCGACCACGCCCACGGCCGCCTGGTGCGCTGGCACGACAACCGCGGCGCCTCCGGCGCCGACGAGCTCCTCGGCGAGCGCATCGTCAAGCGCACGCTCGCCGACGGCACGGTCTCCTACGCCCGGGACATCGGCTACGGCCGCACCCTGTGGACCGGCGGCGAGACGGTCACGGTCAACAGGACGTCGTTCGGCGGGCGGATGGGCGTGATGCTCGCGGGCCTCGGCGTGGCGAGCCTCGCGATCACGGCGGCCCATCTGCCGCCGCTGAGCATGACCCCGGAGGAGGAAGAGGCGCTGCGCCAGCAGCAGGCGCAGAGCCAGGCCTCCTCGGGAGGCGATGGAGGCGGGGGCGGCGCCGGCGACTCCGGGGGCTCCGACGGCCAGGACGGGGGCGGCGAGGACTGGGACGCCGGTTGGGGCGACGGCCAAGACGCCTGGAGCGACGACGACTTCGGCTGAGTCCCGCCGCCGCCCTCACGCGTACCGCCGCAGGACTCTTGGAACACGAAGGAGAGGAGCCGTCCATGGCGCGCTTCTGCGTCAGCCTGGCCCCGACCACCGGGCAGGCCCGTGCCCACGTCGAGGCGATGGGCGCCGGCGGATCGGGCCGCGCGCCCGTGGACGTCCCCGGCGCGGACCTGGGCCTCATCGGCGGCGAACCGGGCCGCGCCGAGGGCCCGTTCACGGCGTACGGCCTGACGGCGGTCGGCGAGGCCACCCTCCACAACCGCCCGGCCCTCCTGGCCGCGCTCGCCGCCCACGACACGCCCGTGCCGCCCGGCTGCTCCGACGGCGAACTGCTGCTGCGCTGCTGGGCGCGGCTCGGCGACGCGGGGATCGCGCTCGCCGAGGGCATGTTCGTGCTGGCCGTCCTCGACGGCACGGACCTGGTCCTGATCCGCGACCACGTCGGCGCCCGCACCCTCTTCTACGCCCGGGCCGACGGCGCCTGGGCCGCCTCGACCTCGCTGCGGGCGCTGCGCCGCTGGCCCGCGCTCGGCACGTCCATGAACCTGTCGGCGGTCCGCTCGTTCCTGACGTTCGCGTACCTTCCCGGGGAGGAGACGCTGCTCGCCGGCGTACGGGAGGTCCTGCCCGGCCGGACGCTGCGGCTGGCGCAGGACGGCACGGTCGCCGAGACGGTCTACTGGGAGCCCCGCGAGCGCGTCGACGAGCCCGTGCCCGACGATCCGACGGGCCATGTGCTGGCGCTGCGCGCCCTCTTGGAGGACGCGACGGCCAGCAGGCTCCCGGAGGCGGCGCCGGCGGCGGTCCTTCTCTCCGGAGGCGTCGACAGCTCCCTCGTCACCGCCCTGGCGGCCAAGCTCCACGCCCACCCCGTCCACACGTACTCCATCAGCTTCGGCGACGAGCTGCCCAACGAGCTCGGCTACTCGGGCCTCGTGGCGTCCCACTGCCGCACCCGCCACCGCGTCCTGAACGTCTCCGGCGAGACGGTCGCCTCGCGCCTGGCCGAGGCGGCGGCGCTGCTGGACAGCCCGGTGGGCGACCCTCTGACGGTCCCGAACCTGATCCTGGCGGAGACGGTGGCGGCGGACGGCGCCTCGGTGGTCCTCAACGGCGAGGGCGGCGATCCCGTCTTCGGCGGTCCGAAGAACCTCCCGATGCTGGTGCAGGAGATGCACAGGGATCCGGGGGCGCCCTGGGACGAGGACCGGGCGACGGCGTACCTGCGCTCGTACCGCAAGTGCTGGACGGACCTTCCGGATCTGCTGACCGCGCAGACGCTTCAGGCGCTGCGGGACGCCCCGCGCCCGCAGCGCTTCGTGGAGCCGTATCTGACGGCGGGCGAGTCCAGTCCGCACCGTATGGGCCACCTGCTCAACCAGCTCCTCCACTGCAATCTGCGGACCAAGGGCGCGCACCACATCCTCACGAAGGTGGAGCGCTTGACGTCGTCCCAGGGCGTCGAGGGCCGCGCCCCGCTCTTCGACCGCAGGGTCGTCGACCATGCCTTCGCGACGCCGCCCGCGTTCAAGCTCCGCGGCACGGCGGAGAAGTGGATCCTCAAGGAGGCCGTGCGCGACCTCCTCCCGGACACGGTCGTCGACCGCCCGAAGAGCGGTATGCGGGTCCCGGTCCAGCAGTGGCTGTCGGGACCGCTGCGCGACCTCGCGGGCGACCTGCTGCTGAGCGGCCAGTCGCGTCGGCGGGGCCTGTTCCGCCCGGACACCATCCGTACGTGGATGAAGGGCGAGGGGACGCTGCTGCCCCGCCAGGGAGGCAAGCTCTGGCTGGTGCTGACGCTGGAGCTGTGGCTGAGGTCGTACGAGGTGTGAGAGACCCCCGTCGGACGCAGACCCCGGCGGGCGCGGCTCCCGGCGGCGGGAGGCCACGAGAAGAGAGCGACGAGCAGGAAGCGATGATGGACACCGAACTCACCGACCCCCGCACGGGGCTGGCCCGGGGCGCCGCCCCCGTCTGCCGCGAGCCGGAGACGACCGCCGCCGTGGCGGCGGCCCGCACGGCCCTCGCCGGCTGGAGCGCCCTGACTCCCCGCGACCGGGCCCGGCGCCTGGAGCGGCTGGCGACGCTGATCGAGGACAATGCGGCGCAGTACGCGGCGTACGAGCGGGCCGGGACGGGCAAGCCGGCCTCGGAGACGACGGGCGAGATCGAGCAGGCGGCGGATCTGTTCCGCTTCTACGCGACGGCGGCGCGGACGCGGACGACCCCGGCGTCGGGCCGCCTGGTGGCGGGCCACGAGAGCTGGGTGCGCTGGGAGCCGATCGGCGTGGTCGGCGTGATCGTCCCCTGGAACTATCCGCTGATGATGGCTGCCTGGCGCTGCGCGCCGGCGTTGGCCGCGGGCAACACGGTGGTGGCGAAGCCGGCGGAGACGACTCCGGACTCGGTGGAGCTTCTGGCGCGGCACGCGGCGCAGGCGCTGGGCGAGGGGGTCCTCCAGTCGCTGCCGGGAGACCGGCGGACGGGCCGGCTCCTGGTCGAGTCGTCGGTGGACATGGTCGCGTTCACGGGCAGCGGCCGGGCGGGCGCGGACGTGGCGGCGCGGGCGGGGACGCGCCGCGTCAGCCTGGAGCTGGGCGGCAACGCCCCCGCGGTGGTGCTGCCGGACGCCCCGGCGGACACGTACGCGTCCCTCGCGAAGGCGGCGACGTACAACGCGGGTCAGAGCTGCGCGGCGCCGGCCCGGGTCATCACGCTCGCGGAGAACTACGCGTCGACGGTCGACCGGCTGACGGCGGCGATGAGCGCCCAGGTCGCGGGCCGCGACTTCGGTCCGCTCAACAACGCGGACCAGGCGGCCCGTTACGACCGCCTCGTCGCCGCCACCGCGGCGAAGCGGAACACGGCCGCGGACATCGCCCCGGGCCCCGGCGAGGAGAAGGGCCACTGGCGTCCGGCCCGCGTCCTGGCGGACCTGCCGCACGACGACCCGACGATCGTGGAGGAGGTCTTCGGCCCGCTCCTCACGGTCCAGTGCGCGGACACCGTCGAGGCGGCTCTGGCCCTGGCGAACGGCGTCCCCCAGGCGCTGGCGGCCAGCGTCTGGACCGCCGACCTCACGGCGGGCCTCGACCTGGTCGCCCGCCTCGACGCGGGCGAGGCCTGGCTCAACTGCCACCTGGTGCAGAGCGCGGAACTCCCGCACGGCGGGCGGGGATCGTCCGGCCACGGCACGGATCTGAGCACGCTGGCGCTCCAGGAGTACCAGCGGCCCAAGACGGTCACGGTGCGGGTGGGGCGGGGATGAGGCGCCCCGGCTGAGCGAGCCACCGCCCGCAGCCGTTCCGCGGCCGAAGACGCGCGCCGGACCCGCGCGTCGCTCACTGGCCGCGGCGCGGGTTCCTCTCGGCGTCAGCGCTCACGCACGGCCGGCGGGATCCTGGTCCTCGACGGCCTCGGACGACGTCGCGGGCGAGGGCGCCGCGGCCAGGCGCGGGCCGTCCGACGGGCGGCGTCGGGTGACGTAGGCGGCCAGGGGCTCGGTGTAGCGGGCGGTGAGCGGGCCGACGACGACCAGGATCAGGACGTACGCGGTGGCCAGCGGGCCCAGGGCCGGCTCGATGCCGGCGGTGACGGCGAGGCCGGCGATGACGATCGAGAACTCGCCGCGGGCCACGAGGGTCCCGCCCGCGCGCCAGCGTCCCTTGACGCCGACTCCGGCCCGTCTGGCCGCCCAGTAGCCGGTGGCGACCTTCGTGAGGGCGGTGACCACGGCCAGGGCGAGCGCGGGCAGCAGGACGGGCGGGATGCTCGCCGGGTCGGTGTGCAGGCCGAAGAAGACGAAGAAGACGGCCGCGAACAGGTCCCGCAGCGGACTGAGCAGAGTATGCGTTCCCTCGGCGACCTCGCCGGACAGGGCGATGCCCACCAGGAAGGCGCCGACCGCGGCGGAGACCTGGAGCTGCTGGGCGATGCCCGCGACCAGCAGGGTCAGGCCGAGGACCACGAGGAGGAGCTTCTCGGGGTCGTCGCTGGAGACGAAGCGGGAGATCACACGTCCGTAGCGGACGGCGACGAACAGCACCGCGCCCGCGACGCCGAGGGCGATGGCCAGGGTCGCGCTGCCCGCGGCCAGGCTCACGCCGGCCAGCAGGGCGGTGACGATCGGCAGGTAGACGGCCATGGCCAGGTCCTCGAGCACCAGGATGCTGAGGATCACCGGCGTCTCCCGGTTGCCGAGCCGGCCCAGGTCTGACATGACCTTCGCGATGACGCCCGAGGAGGAGATCCAGGTGACGCCGGCCAGGACGACGGCCGCGACCGGCCCCCAGCCCATGAGGAGGGCGGCGACCGCGCCCGGCACGGCGTTGAGGGCGAAGTCGACCAGCCCTGCCGGGTACTGGGTCTTGAGGTTGGAGACCAGATCGCTGGCGGTGTACTCCAGGCCCAGCATCAGCAGCAGAAGGATGACGCCGATCTCGGCGCCGATGGCGACGAACTCCTCGCTCGTGCCCAGCGGGAGGAGCCCGCCCTTGCCGAACGCCAGACCGGCCAGCAGATACAGCGGTATCGGGGAGAAGTGGAAGCGGCCCGCGACCCGGCCGAGCAGCCCCAGGCCGAGGATGATCGCGCCGAACTCGATGAGGAAGACAGCGGAGTGCACGGGGTTCACTCCCGTCCGAGTATCGCCGCGGCGGCGTCGACGCCCTCGCGGGTGCCGATCAGGATCAGGGTGTCCCCGCCGGCCAGGCGGAAGTCCGGCGCGGGCGAGGGGCGGGCCTCCGCCCGACGCAGCACGGCGACCACCGACACCCCGGTCTCGGTCCGCATCCGCGTCTCGCCCAGCACGCGGCCGTTCCAGTACGAGTGGGCGGAGAGCTCGATCCGCTCGGCCACCAGTCCCAGGTCGGTGGTGTGCAGCACGTTGGGGCTGTGGTGGGCGGGCATCAGGGCGTCGATCAGCGACGCCGTCTCGGGCCCGGTCAGATGCAGCGACTGGGCGCAGGCGTCCGGGTCGTCGGCCCGGTAGACGTTGACCGTCCGGGTTCCGTCCCGGTGCGCGATGACGGACAGATGGCGGCGCTCCCGTGTGGTCAGGTCGTACTGGACGCCGATGCCGGGCAGCGGCGTGGTGCTCAAGCGTGGAGCAGGCACAGCCTGTCCCCCTCCTGGTTCTGTGGCTGTCGTGCGTGTGTGCGACGCCGGGCTCGGCAGACGGCAGGCCCGGCGGAGACGCCCATGCTGCCATCTGGCGCCGGGCCCGGGATATGGGTGTCGGCACGGATGGACGACGGGCCCGGGCAGCGGGCAGCGGGCAGGCTGGGGCGGCGGGACTGGTCGCGATGCTCGTCGCCATCGCCGTCCTGCTGCGGATCGGACTGGCGCCCCTGCAGCGCCTGACCCGGGCCATGGCCACCGTCGACCTCCTGCGGCCCGGCAGCCGCACGGCGGTCACCGGCCACGGCGAGATCGCCGAGCTCACCCAGACGTTCAACGCCATGCTCGGCCGGCTCGAGGCCGAGCGAGCTTCCAGCGCCGGCCGCGCGATCGTCTGGAGCTCACGCGCTACGCCATCCGGGTCGGTCTGATCGAGCCCTAGCCGGCCGACCGCGTGCCCCGACCGAGGGGAGTCGTCAGTCGTCGGACCACCTGACCGGCAGGCTCGGGTCGCGGCCGGGCCGGGGGCGTCGTAGACAGGAGGCATGAGCGAGCGGACGGCCTCGAGCCCACGGCCGCGGCCGCGCCCGGGAGCGCAGACCGCGAGCGCGACCGGGGCCCCGCGCGTCGCCGGCGCCGCCGCGGTGCCGTGCCGACTCGACGGCCAGGCCGAGAAGGGTTTCCATGAGCCACGACAACGCCCTGCGGATCTACCTCAACGACCATCTCGCCGGCTCGACCACGGGAGTCGAGCTGGCGCGGCGGATCGCGCACGCCCATAGCGCGTCGGCCGACGCCGCTCGGCTCCAGCGACTGGCCGAGGACATCGCCCAGGACCGCCGCACCCTGCTGGAGCTGATGGCCCGTCTGGACGTCCAGCCGCACAAGTACAAGATCGTCGGCGGCTGGGCGGCCGAGAAGGTCAGCCGGCTCAAGCCCAACGGCCGCGCCTACCGTCGCTCCCGGCTCAGTCCGCTCATCGAGCTCGAGACCCTGCGGATCGGGATCCAGGGCAAACAGCGGCTGTGGCACGCGCTGATGCCCGTGGCCAGCCAGACGGACCGCCTGGACTCGCAGCTCATCGCCGCTCTCGCGACCCGGGCGGCGGAGCAGGCAGCCGTCGTCGACGAGCTGCACGAGCGCGCCGCCGCGGCGGCCCTCTCCCCGCCGGCGCGCGAGGCCGGGGCGCCCGGCGGCGAGGGGGCGCAGCCGTAGTCCGCTGCAGCCGACTGTATTCCGACAGTCATTACTGAGCGGATGAGGGGTAGTCGCCGCACGACGCCGAAGCCATCGCGACAAAGGACAGACGTCAGCGCGATGGACGGCAGGAGAGGAGACGCGGCGATGAGCACCGTCAAGGAATCGATCGAGGTCGACGTTCCCGTCCGCACCGCGTACAACCAGTGGACGCAGTTCGAGGAGTTCCCGAAGTTCATGGAGGGCGTCGAGGAGGTCACCCAGCTCGACGACTGCCACAACCACTGGACCACCAAGATCGCAGGCGTCCGGCGGGAGTTCGACACCGAGATCGTCGACCAGCTCCCCGACGAGCGGATCGCCTGGCGCACGACCGGCGGCGAGTCCCGGCAGATGGGCATGGTCCGCTTCCGGGCGCTGGACGCGACGCATACGAGTGTGGAGCTGGTGATGGACTTCGAGGCGACCGGGCCGGTGGAGCAGGCCGCGGCCGTGACCGGGATGGTCGACCGGCGCGTCAAGGGCGACATGCGTCGCTTCAAGGAGTTCGTCGAGCGGCGCAGTGGCGAGACAGGCGGCTGGCGCGGCCGGGTGTCCCCTGCGTGACCTGTGCTTTCCCTGAGTGACGGGGGCGCCGGAGGGTTTGCCCGCGCAGGTGCGGGTACCCGGCTGGGCGTCCGACATCGCGCACCCGCGACGGCCCTCGCACGGGCCCCGGGTGTGCCGGGCGGCGGAGGAAGCCGCCCCGTCTGGAGAGGACGAGCCTGATGAGCAAGAGCAAGGCCAAGGCCAAGCAGATGAAGGGCAAGGCGAAGGAGGTCGTCGGCAGGACCACGGATGACAAGTCCCTGGCCGGTCTTGAAGGCCGCGACGCGCTCCACCACCTCGCGCACAAGCTCCGCGGTCCGCGCCCGGGTGGTCGGGCCGGAGAGCATGGCCTCCATAG
>NZ_JBFAYB010000132.1:0-17714 GCF_040681075.1 Streptomyces sp. NPDC051907
GAACCGTGCGGCGGCCGCGGCGCTGTCGGTGCGGGCGAGCCAGCGGCCGTCCGGCCTGCGCATGCCGCCGTCGCCCTGCCACGCGGCGAGGGAGCGGATCTCGTCGCCGAGCCCGACGACGTCGAGGGCGCGCTGGGCGTTGGGGGCGAGTCCGATGCCGGCGCCGACCGGCGCCAGGGACGCGGCTCGCTCCAGGACGGTGACCTGCCATCCGCTCTGGTGCAGGGCGACGGCGGCCGTCAGTCCGCCGATGCCGCTTCCGATCACCACGGCGCGGGGCTCGGGCATAGCTCCTCCTCGGTTGCGAGTCCTCGACTGCGAACTACAGCGAACTACACCTGTAGTTGCGCCTCCAACGTACTACAGGTGTAGTCGAGGCGGTAGGTTGATCCGTATGGCCCAGAGCACCTCTTCCCGTCCGCACGGCGCCGCCCGTGCCGAGCTGATCGCCGACGCCGCGCTCGCCCTCCTCGCCGAGCGGGGCATGCGCGGGCTCACCCACCGGGCGGTCGACGAGGCCGCCGGACTCCCCCAGGGCTCGACGTCGAACCACGCCCGCACCCGGCAGGCGCTCCTCGAAGCGGCGGTACGGCGGCAGGCCGAGCGCGAGGCGTCGGTGCTGACCCTGGAGGAGATGCCGGGGCCCGCGGCGGGCGTGGACGGCCTCGCCGACGCGCTGGCGCTCGCCCTGCACCGCCACCTCACCCGCTGTCCCGAACTGCTCGTCTCCCGCTACGAGCTGGCCTTGGAGGCGACCCGCCGGCCGGAGCTGCGGGCGTACTACGACGCGACGGGCGCCCAGTTCCGCGAGCCGCTCGTCGCGATGATGGCGGCGGCCGGCTCCAGCGAGCCGGCGCGGCACGCGCTGTCGTTGACGGCCTGGAGCGAAGGGCTGCTCTTCTCCTGCGCGGTGGGCTCGTACCACTCGGCCGTTCCCTCGCTGGACGAGGTGCGCGCCGGATTCGGCGAGCTGCTGCGCGGAATGCTCCAGAGGCCGCCAGCCGAGGAGTAAGCCCTGGCGGGGCGGGCGGCGCGTGGTCCAGGATGACCGCCATGACCACGACGACCGAACGCACCGAGCCCTCCACCACGGACGACGAGCGGGGGATGCTCGAAGGCTGGCTGGACTTCCACCGCGAGACCCTTGCGCTGAAGTGCGCCGGCCTGAGCGACGAGCAGCTGCGACGGAAGCCCATCGCGCCCTCGGGGCTGTCGCTCCTCGGACTCGTACGGCACCTGGCCGAGGTGGAGCGCGGATGGTTCCGCCATGTGCTGGCCGACGAGTGCGAGGAGACGATCTACTGCGAGCAGGACCCGGACGGCGACTTCCACGTCGGCGACGAGGACACGTACGCCCAGGCGTACGCCACCTGGCAGGCGGAGATCGCGCGGGCCCGCGAGCTGGCCGCCGCCCACGGCCTCGACGACCTGGCGGTCGGGAAGAGCCGCAGCGGGAAGGACTTCAACCTGCGGTGGATCATGACCCATATGATCGAGGAGTACGCCCGCCACAACGGCCACGCGGACCTGCTCCGCGAGTGCGTGGACGGCACGACGGGCGAGTAGCCCCGCCGCTCGTCACTCTCCGGCGTCCTCGCTGGTCGCCGGTGTCACCCGTGCGGGCCAATGTGCGCCTGTACGACTCCGAACAGGCCTCGCGCACACCAGAGTTACGCGGGTGCACCAGAGGAGAATCACCACGAGTGTCCTGACCGGGATGGCCGCCTTAGCCGTGTCCGGCTGTGTGACCGTGCAGGCGGGGCCCGCGCCCGCGCAGCCGCCCCACACCGCCCGACCGTCCCAGGTCGTCCAGCCGCAGGTCGTGCAGGGACCGGCCCGCGAGGTCCTGGAGGCGCCCCCGGAGCCGAAGGCCGCCTCCCGGCCGGCGAAGGCCGCGCCAGGCCCTCATGCCAAGGCGCCGGCGCCGGCCCCGCGGAGGACCTGGCGCGAGCGCGAACGCGAGCGGGCCACACCCCAGCGCCAGCGGCCGCGGCCGCACCGCCCTCCGGCCGCGAGGCCGCCGACCCCGCCCGCCGCTCCGGCCAGCCGCCCGGACCTGTGCGCCCTGGGCGAGCAGTACGGCAGGTGGCGGCCGAGCAGCCAGGAGGCCCGTATCTGCCGGGAGACCTACGGCGGTTGAGTCCTCGGTTGAGTCCTAGTCCTCGCGGAGTCTGCGCTCCAGTCGCTCGATGGCAGCGCGGACTCCGTTGCCGTAGCCGTCGTCTCCCAGGGCGTCCGTCGCCGCGCGCGCCCGGTCGAGGTGGACCCGCGCGGCCTCCAGACGCTGGAGCTTGAGATAGTCGGCGGCCAGGTTGAGGTGGAGCGAGGGGTAGAAGGCCCGCACCGCCAGCTCTTCCTGGTGCTGGGCCAGCCGCTCGTCGCCCAGCCCCTCGGCCGCCGACAGCGCCCGCAGATCCCAGGCGAGCTCGTCGCCCGGGTCGTCCTGGGTGTCCGCCATGTAGTGGGCGAGGGTGCAGCGGTGGAGCGGGTCGCCGTGCTCCCCGATCTCGGACCAGAGCGCGCCGAAGCGGTTGCGCGCCTCCTCGCGGTCGCCGCCGTGCAGGAGCATGATCGCTTGCCCGATCCGGGTCATGACGGCGTCCCCCGACGCCTTCTCCTGCTCCATCGCTGCGGCCTCCCGATCGTGACGTCCCGAGGTCCCGACGCTAGCCGCAGCCGCTGACAATCCGGCACAGGCTCGGGCTCGGGACCCGGCCTGTCAGCCGGGTGCCCGAGCCCAGGAGGCCGTCAGCCGAACGCGGTCACGGGCCGCGGAGAGCGGGCGTCGGGGAGCCGGCGGCGGGGGGTGTCGGCGGCGGACAGGACCAGCGGCTCCAGGAGCCTGCCGCGGGCAGGAACGGCGGCTGCGGGAGTCGCCGGCGGGCAGGAACGGCGACTCCAGGAGCCTGCCGCGGGCAGGAACGGCGGCTGCGGGAGACGCCGGCCGCGCGGAGCCCGCCGCGTCCCGAGGCAGCGCCGCCCCGAGCGAGCCGCCCGACCGCCGGCCGCCCGCCTACCAACCGCCGGCTCAGCACGACCCGGGACGGACTCCCGCACTCGGCCGGCGGTCGCCCGCCGCGCGAACCCCTCAGCCCAGGTTCGGAATCCGCCAGTCGATCGGCTCGTGCCCCTGCGCCGCGATCGCCTCGTTGATCTGCGTGAAGGGACGCGACCCGAAGAACCTCTTCGCGGACAGCGGCGAGGGGTGCGCCCCCTTGACCACCACGTGCCGCTCCTCGTCGATCAAGGGGAGCTTCTTCTGCGCGTAGTTGCCCCACAGGACGAAGACCGCCGGGTCGGGCCGGGAGGCCACCGCGCGGATCACCGCGTCCGTCACCTTCTCCCAGCCCTTGCCCTTGTGGGAGTTGGCCTCGCCGGACCGGACCGTCAGCACCGCGTTGAGCAGCAGCACGCCCTGCTCGGCCCACGGCATCAGATAGCCGTTGTCCGGGATGGGGTGGCCGAGCTCCTCCTGCATCTCCTTGTAGATGTTCCGCAGGGAGGGCGGGGTCTTGACGCCGGGCCGGACGGAGAAGCAGAGGCCGTGCCCCTGCCCCTCCCCGTGGTACGGGTCCTGGCCGAGGACCAGCACCTTGACCTTGTCGTACGGCGTCGCGTCGAGAGCGGCGAAGACCTCCTCCCGCGGCGGGTAGACCGGCCCCTTCGCCCGCTCCTCCTCGACGAAGTCGGCGAGCTCCTTGAAGTAGGGCTTCTGAAGCTCTTCGCCGAGGACGCCGCGCCAGGACTCGGGCAGCATGTCGGTGTCGGTCACGTCAACAACCTCCGGTAAGCGATCAGTTCTCGACTCCAGAACCTACCGGGGCCCACTGACAACCGCGCCTACCAGCTGGCCTTGCGGTACAGCTCCCACATCTGCATGACCGTCTGCGGGTCCAGAGCGCGCTCGCCGCCGCCGATCTCCTCGCTGGAGGCGACGTACAGCTTGCCCTGCCACAGCGGCAGCAGACGCACATCGTCGACGAGGATCTCCTGCGCCCGCTCGAACTGCCGTGTCACGGCGCCCCGGTCGCTCTCGCGACGGGACTGGGGCAGCAGCTGATCGGTGATCTCCGGGCTCTCGTACGGCGTGCTGAGCACGTTCTTCGCGCCGACGAAGGGCGCGATGAAGTTGTCCGGGTCCGGGAAGTCGGGGAACCAGCCGCGGCCGAAGACGGGGTACTCGCCCGACTTGTAGCCGGCCTGGAACTCCTTCTCGGGCTTGCCCTTGATCGTGACCGTGAACAGCCCCGACGCCTCCAGCTGCCGCTTGAGCTCGGCGAACTCGGCCGCGGTGGCGGAGCCATAGCGGTCCGTGGTGTACCAGAAGGTCAGCGGCACCGGAGCGTTGACGCCCGCGTCCTTGAGGATGGCGCGCGCCTTGGCGACGTCCGGCTCGCCATAGCGGTCGAAGAACTCGGTCGTGTGGCCGGCGATGCCCTTGGGGACCATGGAGTACAGCGGCTCGGCCGTGCCCTGGTAGACCTTGGCGACCAGCGCGTCCCGGTCGACGACCTGGGCGATGGCGCGCCGCACGGGGAGCTTGCCCGCCATGGGGTCCTCGGAGTTGAAGACGAGGTAGCGGATGTCCGCGCCGACCGTCTCGACGAGCTGGAGGTGCTCGTTCTCCTTGCGCCCCTCCTGGAGCTCGACGACCTCCTCCGCGGTCAGACCACGGTAGATGGCGTCGATCTGCTTCTTCTTGAGCGAGTTCACCATTACTTCGGAGTCCTTGAAGTAACGGATGGTGACGGCCTCGTTGCGCCGGTTCGCGAACCCCTTGTAGCTGGAGTTCTTGGACAGCTCGGCCTTGTCGCCCTTCTCGTACGAATCCAGGACGTACGGACCCGAACCGGTCAGCTTGCCGTCGTCGCGGAGCTTGTCCGCGGGGTACTCCGACGGCGGCACGAGCGACATGGCGGGCGTGGCGAGGATGAACGGGAACGTCGCGTCCGGGACCTTGAGGCGGAACCGGACCGTGCGCTCGTCAGGCGTCTCGATCTTGTCGAGGGAGCCCAGCAGACCGTTGGGGCCACCCTGGACGTCGATCGTCCGGATCCGGTCGATGGAGTGCTTCACGACCGAGGCGTCGATCTTGTCGCCGTTGGAGAAGGTCAGATCGCTGCGGAGCTCGCACTCGAAGACCTTGTTGGAGGCGTCGGGGAACTGGCAGCTCTTGGCGGCGTCGGGCTGCGGAGTCGTGCTCCCGGTCGGGAAGCTCAGAAGCGTCTGGAAGACATTTCGGTGCAACTCCCACGAACCGTCCCAGGCAGCGGCGGGATCGAGCGTGGTGGGCTCACTCGTCGTGCCGACTGAGATCCTCTGCTCCTGCTCGCCGCCCTCGTCCGAGAACAGGCCGCATCCGGCCAGCAGGGATATGGACGCTAGGGCTGCAGCGGCCTGCAGACAGGTCCGGTTGAACACGTGCACGCTCCTCGTTCAGCCATGAGTCGGCCGACCATACCGCAGCGCCCTGCCGGGTCAACCTGAAGGCCCGGCAGGGCACTTGACTCAGTCAGGGACAAACCCTCTCAGGGCGCCTCAGCGCACCTCAGAACACGGCGGCGATCCATCAGTGCACACCGGCATTGAGGAAGATACCCCCGTCGACGACCAGTGTCTGCCCCGTGATCCAGTCCGACTGGTCGGAAGTCAGGAACGCGGCCGCGCCCCCGATGTCCTCGGGCACCCCGAGCCGCCCCAGCGGGTAGGCGGCGGCCGCCTCCGCCTCGCGGCCCTCGTACAGCGCCTGGGCGAACTTCGTCTTGACCACCGCGGGGGCGATCGCGTTGACCCGTACGACCGGCGCGAACTCGTGCGCCAGCTGAACGGTCAGGTTGAGCATGGCCGCCTTGCTCACGCCGTACGCCCCGATGAACGGCGACGGGGAGAGGCCGGCGACGGAGGCGATGTTCACGATCGCCCCGCCGTTCTCCTTCTGCCAGGCCTTGAACGTCTGCTGCGCGAAGCCCAGCGCGGAGATCACGTTGGTCTCGAAGACCTTGCGCGCCACGTTCAGGTCGAGCTCGGCCATCGGGCCGAAGACCGGATTGGTGCCGGCGTTGTTGATCAGGAAGTCGACGCGGCCGAACGCCTCCATGGTGCGCTCGACGGCGACGGCCTGATGGGCCTCGTCGTGGGCCTTGCCCGCCACCGCGATGACGCGGTCGGCCCCGAGGCGCTCCACGGCCTCCTTGAGGGCGTCCTCGCCCCGTCCGGTGATGCACACCCGGTCGCCGCGGGCGACGAGCGCCTCGGCGACGCCGTAGCCGATGCCGCGGCTCGCTCCGGTGACGAGGGCGACCTTGCCGCTGTCCTGTACCTCTGCAGTCATGTCCGTATCCCCCGAATCAGTTCAGCGGTCCGCCGGCCACGTACATGACCTGGCCTGAGACGAAGCCGGCCTCGTCGCCGGTGAAGAAGGCGATGGCGTTGGCGATGTCCTCGGGCCGCCCGACGCGCTGGACCGGGATCTGGGTCGCGGCGGCGGCCTGGAACTCCTCGAAGCCCATGCCGACGCGGGCGGCCGTCTGGGCCGTCATCTCGGTGACGATGAAGCCGGGGGCGACGGCGTTGGCGGTGACGCCGAACTTGCCGAGCTCCTTGGCGAGGGTCTTGGTGAAGCCCTGCAGGCCGGCCTTGACCGCGGAGTAGTTGGCCTGGCCGCGGTTGCCGAGGGCCGAGCTGGAGGAGAGCGAGACGATGCGGCCGAAGCCCGCGTCGACCATGTGCTTCTGACAGGCCTTGGCCATCAGGAACGCGCCCTTGAGGTGCACGTTCATCACGGTGTCCCAGTCGGACTCGCTCATCTTGAAGAGCAGGTTGTCGCGGAGCACGCCCGCGTTGTTGACCAGGATGGTGGGGGCGCCGAGCTCGGCGGCGACGCGCGCGACGGCGGCCTCGACCTGGGCGCTGTCGGAGACGTCGCAGCCCACGGCGATGGCCTTGCCGCCGGCCGCGGTGATCTTCTCGACGGTGTCCTTGCAGGCCGCCTCGTCGAGGTCGAGTACGGCGACGGCGCGGCCCTCGGCCGCGAGCCGTACCGCGGTGGCGGCGCCAATGCCTCGCGCCGCCCCGGTCACGACGGCGACGCGCTGCTCGGTGGTGGACATGTTGTCTCTCCTCGCCCTTGAAGACCTGGTTACCCGTTGTCCGCGGCCCCTCACAGTCTGAGCGACCGCTTAGTACCCTTCGGCAGACGAGACGCTAGAAGCCCTGGCACCCGGTGTCAACGGCACCGCGGCACGGCGGCGCATGTCACACCCCCTCCGCGCCGCTCAGCGGACGAGCAGGTCGAGCAGCCGCTCCGTCTCCGCCGCCGGGTCCGCGGTCAGTCCGGTGTGGACGGGACCGGGCTGCACGACGGTCGAGCGCGGCGCGATCAGCCAGCGAAAGCGCCGTCCGGCGTCGTCGCGCGCGGCCTGTCCGGCGTGCTCGCCGCCACGGCAGACGCCCTCCACCGCGTGGAGCGCGGCGCGGACTCCGGCCGTGTCCGCGGTCGGGTCCAGAGCGCGCAGCTTTCCTTCGTCCAGATGGGTGCGGGCCGCCACGAAGGACTGGGCGCGGCAGTAGACCACGACCCCCGCGTTGAAGAACTCGCCGCGCTCGACCCGCGGCACCACGCGCAGCAGCGCGTACTCGAACACATGGCGCTCGCTCACTTGGCGCCCTCCTGGTGCGGCCAGGGGCCGGCCAGCCAGCCGGGCGCCTGAGAGGGCCGGTCCTTGCTCGGGGGGCCGAGGGTGATCCGGCTGTGGATCGTGGCCGCGCGCGACAGCAGCGCCTCGACATAGGCGCGCCGCACCGCGTCGGCGGTCTCGAAGCCCGGCTCGTCGACCAGCCACTCGTCGGGCGCCTCGGCGGCGATCTCGGTCAGCAGGTCCTCGGTGACCTGCGAGGCGAGCTCGGCGGCCGCCGCGGCGACGTCGGGGCCGAAGGGCGCGAGAGCGTGGTCGGAGGCGTCGTACGGCTTGGCCGCGGAGGCCGCGACGCCCGGCCAGTTGTGGTGCCAGATCATGGTGGCTCCATGATCGATGAGCCAGAGGTCTCCGTGCCACACGAGCATGTTGGGGTTGCGCCAGGAGCGGTCGACATTGTTGATCAGCGCGTCGAACCAGACGACCTTGCCGGCCTCCCGCGGGTCCACCTCGTACGCCAGCGGGTCGAAGCCGAGCGAGCCGGGCAGGTAGTCCATCCCCAGGTTCAGCCCGCCGCTGGCCTTCAGCAGCTCCTGCACCTCCTGGTCGGGCTCGGCGAGCCCGATGACGGGGTCGAGCTGAATGGTGACGAGCTCGGGCACCCGCAGACCGAGCCGACGCGCGAGCTGCCCGCAGACGACTTCGGCGACCAGCGTCTTGCGGCCCTGTCCGGCGCCGGTGAACTTCATGACGTACGTACCGAGATCGTCGGCCTCGACGATGCCCGGGAGCGAGCCGCCCTCACGCAAGGGCGTGACATAGCGGGTCGCTACGACCTCTTTCAACACTTTCCCAGGCCACCCATCTCTTCAGCTCAGCCTTGCAGTCCGCGGACGGCTTCTTGGGAGCGAAGGAGCGGGAGTCGCCGGTCAACGACCCTGGGGAGAATCCGGGAAGTCCCGACTGCCGCGTCGACCTCCCCGCCCCCAGCGGCCCGTCGATGGCGCCGCGCCCCTTGCTGCCGGCCTCCGGCATGAAGTGGACATAGTAACCAAGGGCGATCACGGGCGAGGAGCGACCGAGCCACCGCGCCGACGTCACGACGGAACCTCCGGCTTCCGCATGGGGACCATCCCCGCGCACGCGGGGATGGTCCCGAAACAATCGTCGGCTGTGGCTCTGCCCACCGGTACGGACAGCAATTCGCCACCACTGGGCATACGTGAGCTGCCTACGCGTCACGACCAATGTCCTTCTGGGTTCCGCCCCTACGAAGAAGGCGGGCCCCACGACTGATCACGACGTCACGCACGGTCTAGAGACGGCAGCTGATCTCCATTCCGTCCTCCACGGGGAACGTGACGCTCTGGTAGCCATTGTGGGGGTCGCGGACGTAGTCGAGGTAGGGCGATAGGTCCTCCATGTCGACGTCGTCGGCGACGACGAGGGTGCCGGGCGCGAGGCGTGGTTCGAGGAGTCGCAGGACGGGCAGACACAGGTCCTTCCAGCCGTCGAGGAGGACGAAGTCCGCGGAGCCGGCGACTGCGGCGAGGGTGTCGCGGGCGTCTCCTTCGAGGACGGTGATCAGGTCGTCCAGCCCCGTCTCGGCGAACGTCCGGCGGGCGGCCGCGGCCTTGGCGGCGCTCAGTTCCGTACTGATCACCCGGCCCGTCCCGTTGTCGCGCACCGCGGCGGCGAGATGGAGCGTGGAGATGCCGAAGGACGTGCCGAACTCGACGACGGTGGCGGGGCGGGTGGCCCGAATCAGGTTGTAGAGGAGGCGGCCGCCCTGGGCGGAAATCGGCATGTACACCTCCACGTAGGCGTCGGCCTGCTCCTGCGGGCCGAGGGGCGCGGAACCCTGCGGCAACGCCGCTTGGACCCGCCCGCTGGTCGCCTCGTCCTGCTCGGCCTGCCGGAACATCCGGTCGAGGGCGGAGGCGACGCGGGGGTCTTCGAGGGTGTTGGCGGGGGTTTTGGTGGGTGTCATGGAACCTAGACTAGACGCACCGTTGCGTAGCGTCTAGAGGTTCTGGCCTACTCTGGCCCCAGGAGGCAGACATGGGACGAGGAAGTACGGCCGCCGCGGCGGCCGGGCCGGAACCGGCGGGGCGCCACCACGGCAACAGGCACGGCCGCAGCGAACAGGCCCGGCAGGCAGTGCTGTGGGCGGCCGACGACCTCTTGGTCGAGAAGGGCTTCACCGGCGTCACCATCGAGGGCATCGCAGCCCGGGCGGGCGTCGCCAAGCAGACCGTCTACCGCTGGTGGAAGACCAAGACCGACATCCTCCTGGACGCCTTCCTCCAGGACGCGGCCGAAGCCCTGACCCCGCCGGACCACGGCGACCTGGCCCCGGACCTGCGCGCCCACCTGCGCCAACTGGCCCTGTTCCTCACCCGGTCAGACGCGGGCGCCGTCTTCAAGGCCCTCATCGGGCACGCCCAGCACGATCCCGCGTTCGCCGCCGCCCTGCGCTCCCGGTACCTCGACGAACAGCGCCGACGCGACCGACTCCCGCTGGAACGCGCGGTGGAACGCGGCCAACTCGCCGCCGGCGTCGACATGGCGGCGGAGATCGACCAACTCGTGGGACCGGTCTACCACCGCGTCCTGGTGACGGCGGAACCCGTCGACCAGGCTTTCACCGACCGCCTCGTCGAGGCGTTCCTGCACCGCGCGGACGTAGCGGACGTAGCCGACACAGGGGAGACGGGGAGCAGATGACTCTCAAGGCAGGCCAGCGGGTGGTGCTGGCAGCGGACACCAGGCTGACCGATTCGGCGGAGGCGTCGGGGGTCGTCATCGGGTTCCTGTCCCTGGCGGCGGGCACCGGCGGGGTCGTCGAGCAGGTGGTCGGCCACCAGAACGCGAGCGACGACGTGCACGAGTACGAGCGACTCAAGTCGCTGCTCGACGCGTTCGGACACGAGATGCCCACGGAGAGCAGGAGGCAGCTCGAAGAGAAGGTCGGCTCCCTGGAACCCGCTTGGACCGCCTTCCAGGAACAGGGGCCTCGCGTGAGCGTGCGGGTCCGCTTCGACAACGGGTTCATCCTCGACGGAGCCCACGAGGAAGTCTTCGTCCCCGCCTGACCCACGCCTGGTTAGTTCATTCCTGACCTACGCGCTCCGCTCGCCGACCACCGAAACCCTCAGCCATCTCCCTACCCCGCGCTCTGTCCCGGCGGGACAGACCTCGAGCTGTGGAACGTCAGGTGGGAAATCTGCTGACCCTGAATCACGGGCCCGTTCCGCACAACGCCATTGACACTGTTGTTCACGGTGACCGAAGTGCCGCTTCCCGCTCCCGGGGCAAGCTCCGCCAGCAGCGAGCGAAGCTCCTCCGCAGCCCCCGGGTCTGCCTGCAGGGCACGACGCAGCCTCATCCGCCACTCTGCCTCAATGTCCGCCATGGCAAGTTCGTCCTCAGACGCACGAGCCGCCACGAGCTCTTCCTCGGACAGCCGCAGTTCCTCGTCGGCCGTCCCATCGGCCCCACCGCGGCCAAAGAACCGCACCACCCGCTCACGCGCCTGCGACCAGGACTCCGACACCATCAGCCCGACCAACGTCGTCGCCCCCGACGCCGCCAGCGCCGCCAACTCCGCCTCCATCGATCCCCCTCGCAACTCAGACCAGCGAACTCACCGAAGCCACCGTAGGGAGATCACAGCGACTTCGGTAGTCGGCAGTCGGCGCGGCGACCTCTGTCCATCGCGCGACCCGTACGGGGACACGCACAAGGCAACGGCCGTTCCGCCACACGTATGATCGGGAGCATGCCCCAGGAGTCACTCGACGACTTCGCGAAGTCCAGCAGAAGCAGCACCCCAAGGCCCAGCCTTTCGACTACAATCGACCATTTTGGCGGGCAGCGGGCAGCGGGCAGCGGGCAGCGGGCAGCGCTCGTCGCCGTCCGTTCAGCGGGGGCCCTGAATCGGCTTCTGGACGTGCTTCCGGTCTTCGAGGGTGACGAGCGCATCGCTGTCCGGTTCACGCTGATGCCGGGATCGGCGTTCGATGTGGACGCTCTCTCGGCTCTGGAGCAGTCCGGCGCCCGAACTGTCGCGTGGGAGGAAGCGTGCGGCGGCGAGCACGACCTGATCCTTACCGCGAGTCCGAAGGGCGCCCTACAGGTGCTGTCCGGGCCCCGGGCGTTGCTGCCGCACGGGGCCGGCTTCAACAAGGCGGTCAACGGCGACGGTTCGCCGTGCCTGCCGTCCGGCCTGGACCCCCATTACCTGCTCGCCGACGGCGAGCCGTGGGCGGATCTCCACGCTCTGGCGCACGACGACCAGCTCGTCCGCCTCGCGCAGCACTGTCCCCAGGCCGCAGCCCGGGCGACCGTAGTAGGCGATCCCACCCTGGACCGCCTGCTCGCCTCGCTCAACCACCGGGACAGCTTTCGAGACTCCCTCGAGACGGGCGAGCGCCGGCTCGTCGTGCTCACGTCGACCTGGGGGCCGGAGTCCCTACTTGCCCGACGCCCTCGTCTGCCCGGCGGGCTCGCCGGCGAACTCCCCCATGACACTTACCAATTCGCCCTGGTCCTGCACCCCAACGAATACAGCCGGACCGGCTCGTTCGACCTTGCCCGACACCTCGCCCCCGCGCTGTCGGCGGGCCTCACCGTGGCCGGACCGCACGAGGAGTGGGCCGCCCTTCTCGTCGCAGCCGACGCCGTCATCACCGACCACGGCTCCACCGCCCTCTACGCCGCCGCGCTGGGCCGCCCCGTCATCAGCGCCTACGACGGCGGAGACGAACTGATCCCCGAGAGTCCCTTGGCGCAGCTGCTGGCCAAGGCGCCCAGGCTCAACGCGCCCGCCGACCTGCCCGATGCCCTCCTGGCCGCGGAGTCCCTCGACACCCGCGGCTTCGCAGACGCCGCCTTCGCCCTGCGCGGCCAGGCCCTCGAGCATCTGCGGCGCGAGCTCTACGCTCTGCTCGGGCTCCGCCCCCGGGCCGTGCCGGTGGCCCCGCACCCGCTCCCCCGTCCTGTCTCCACGGCCCGTCGCCCCGCGGCGTTCGCCGTACGGGCCGAGGTCTCGGGTCACCGAATCCGTGTGGCTCGCTTCGCCCCATACATCTCCGAGTCCGTACACCACCTGGCCGCCGAGTACCCGGAGGCCGGTCAGCGCCACATCCAGAGCGCCGCCGTGCTGTGGCGCCGAGCCTCGGCCGCCTCCCCGACTTCGCACGGCAGTACCTGGACGGCTGCCGGATGGACCGCACGGATCCTGGACGAGGCCCCTGGGTGCCGGACCGCTGCGGCGGTCCTCACCCCTACGCGCTGCCTGGTCCGACACCGGGCGGCGGGCCCGCTCAGCGTGCGCATCGAACCTCACCGCGTCACCGGACGAGTCCTGCGCCCCGACCCGGCCGCCGTGGTCTCGGCGGTCCACGCCTGGCTGGGCAGCACTGCGCGGTGGGCGGCTCCGGTATCGCTCGTATGCGACACCGGCCCGCTCGCGGTGCGGGTCCACCTGACCCAGGCCGACGCGGCCGACCTCGACTACGAGCTCTGACCGCTGTCCGGCAGCCCTCTCCCGACTGACCGCTGTCCAGCAGTCCTCTCCCGACTGACCGCTGTCCGGCAGCCCTCTACGAGCTCTGACCGCTGTCCGGCACTCCTCCGGCCTGCACGGTGAGCAGCCGCGCCTCCGTCCGGCGCCGCTCTGCCTCGACGGTCTCGCCCCGCTCGTCCGCGAGAGCCGCCAACTCCTGCAGAACGCGCACCTCGTCGGTCACGGAGCCCCGCTCGCGAGCCCCTGCCAGGGCCGCGCGCGCCAGATCCTCCGCCTCCGCCGCACGGCCGGCACGCCGCAGCGCCCGGCCGTACTCGAATCCGGACCGCGCCGTCATCCGTTCCCGGTCCTGCTCCCGCGCCATCCGGTGCGCCTTCCCCAGCAGGAGGACTGCCTGCTCCACGTCGCCCCGGCTCAGAGCGGTACGGCCCAGCAGGTAGGTCTGCAGCAGCACGCCGTAGGAGTTGCCGATCTCCGCGTGAATCGCCCTCGCCGCTTCGAAGTCGGCGGTCGCGCCCGACCAGTCGCCCGTCACCTGCTTCAACAGGCCCTGGAACTCCACCGTCGAAGCCGTCAGCTTGCGTTCCGGCAGGGACTCTCCCAGGGTCTGCGAAGCGTTGAGGGCGTGCCGGAGGTACTGCGCCGCCTCGTCGTACTGCCCTTGTTCCCACAGCGGCCTGGCCAGTTGGCACCGCATGCGAATCATCGCCGGCAGGTCCTCCAGACGGTCCGCGGCAGCCACACCCGTACGGAAGACGTCCATGGCCCCCGCATAGTGCGGATGGTCGAGGAAGTGCGTCCACAGCGGCTCGCACAGAGCCCACGCGTCGTCGTACAGGCCGGTGTCGAAGGCAAGCCGGACACAGCCGTACAGGGCGAGTCGCTGGGACTCCAGCCACGCGAGCGCGTCCGCCTTGCGGGGAAACTCGACGTCGGGAACCTCCGGTCCGATGGGGCCGGGGAGCTCTGCGAAGGTCATCCGAGGGCCTGCGGCCAGCAGGTCCGCGCGGGCGGCCTGCCGCCGGTACCACGTGATCAGCGAACGGCGTGCCCCGGCCCGGTCCTCTCCTTCGGGATCGACCTCCCGTGCACAGCGCTCCGCGTGGCCGCGGAGCAGGTCGTGCATTCGGTAGCCCTCGGGCCGGTTCTCCAGCAGCCCGGACGACTCCAGCTCCTCCAGCGCGTCCGCCGCCCGTCCCGGCCCGTCGCCCAGGAGAGCGGCGGCCGCCGGAGCCGCGACGACGGGAGCTGGATGCTGCGGCAGCAGGCGGTAGAGCCGCGCGGCCTCCGGCCCGAGCCCTGCGTACGCGGCGTCCCACACCGCCTCGACCATGGGGATACCCTTCTCGTGCAGGTCTGCGGTCAGCTCGCCGACCAGCCGGGACAGGCTGCGTCTGCGGTACTTGCGGACCCATTGACCAGCCACCTGAAGGGCGGCCGGCAGTCCGCCGCAGCCCCGTGCGAGATCGGCCAGGACTTCCGGCTCGGCCGAGAGCCGCGGGTCGTCCACGATGTTTCCGAGCAGCCGCACAGCGTCGTCCACCGTCAGCGGGTTCACGGGCACCTCGATGGCCGCGCTGGCATCGAGGTCGTACAGCACCCCTTGGCTGGTGACGATCGCCAGGCTGCCGGCGGAGGCGGGAAGCAGCGGCACGGCCTCGCTCCCGTACCTGGCGTTGTCGACGACCACGATGAGCCGCTTGTCCCGGGTCCTCGTCCAGTACTGCTTCGACCGGCCGGCAAGGGACCTCTCGAGCCACTCCGGGGCGACGCCCAGACCGGTCAGCAGATCCCCGACCGCGTCCGCCACCTCGACGACCCCGTCCCGACGCAGGTCATCGAGATCGACGTACAGAACACCGTCGGGGTACGCGTCGCTGAGTCGGCGGGCCATGTGGAAGCCCAGCGCGGTCTTGCCGATCCCGCCGATCCCGGTCAACGCGACGACGAGCGGTCCAGCGTGGTCCGTGTGGCACTCGGCTGCTCGAGTGATGCGCTCCTGCTCCGCTTGCCTGTTCTCGAAGCGTACGAGCACCGGCGGCAATTGAAAGGGAACCGGCTGTGCAGAGGGTACGGCGTTGTGCAGATGGTGGTGCAGTTCCCCGATGCGTCCGGCCTGGACCACTACATCAGCTTGCCCGTCCAGGCTGTTGCGCGTCTCCTCCGCCATGCTCCAACGATACTTCGCTGCGGTGAATATGACGGAGCGACAGCACGTTCAGCCGCTCTATGGGAGGCAGTACGTACGCGTCTCGAACCGAGAGCCTGGCCTCGACATTCGCGGACCGTCCGCCCCCGGCTCCCGGCCGCGCGGAGGCCCGCCGGAAGCGGGCTCTGCCGCAGCTGAGAATTGCATGAGGAAGTGAACGTTCCATTCTGCCGCCTCGTACGACATCACGAGGCGGCCGGCGAGAGGCCGGCCCTGGAGAGGGAGCCATCATGACCGGATCGCAGGGGCCCGTGCGCACCGTGGCGCGCCGAACCGTCGTCGCCACGATCGGCGGCGCCGGGCTCGCCGCCCTGACCGCGTGCGGGGGTTCGGAGGACGAGGGGAAGCAGGTCTCCGAGCAGCCGCCCGGCGCCGAGGCGGGCGGAGAGGGCGGCGCGGGCGCGGCCAAGGGCGGAGGCGGCGCCGGGGGCGGGACCGTGCTCGCCAAGGTCGGCGAGATCCCGGAGGGCGGCGGCAAGGTCATCGGCGATGTGGTGGTCACCCAGCCGACGGCGGGCGAGTTCAAGGCGTTCTCGTCCAAGTGCACCCACCAGGGCTGCGCGGTGAAGGGCATCGCCGACGGGATCATCAACTGTCCGTGTCACCAGAGCAAGTTCAGCGCGGTCGACGGCAGCGTGAAGGCGGGACCGGCGACTCGTCCGCTGCCGCCCACGTCGATCACCGTCGACGGGGACTCGATCAAGCTGGCCTGAGGCGCGGAGGCGCCGGGGCGTCGCGAGGCGCCAGGCCGGCGCTCCGGCTTCTGGCTCTCGACCGGCGTCGGGCTCCCCGCCGGCGTCAAGGCCGGGCGCTGTCGGGCTGCCCTGCGCGTCAGGCCCGACTGGCCGCCTGGCGCGGCCCTTTCCAGCAGGCGAGCACGTCCTCGGTCGCGGTGACGGTCGCGACCAGGGCGAGCGTGTTGCGGATCATCGCGGGGGTGTACTCGGCGGGCACTCCCGCGATGGCGTCCGCCGGAACGACGGCCGTATAGCCGAGGTTGACCGCGTCGAACACGGCGTTGGGTATGGCGACGTTCGCCGACACGCCGGTGACGACGAGGGTGCGGCAGCCGAGGTTGCGCAAGAGCGCGTCGACGTCCGTGCCCGCGATGGGCGAGAGCCCGTGCAGCCGCCGGACGACCAGATCCTCGTCGGCGACCTCTATGGGCGGCGCGACGCGGACGGCGCTGGTGCCGGTGTGCTGCTGCACGGGGAGGCGTCCGGCGGCACGGAAGAGGCGGGCGTTGCGGTTGGCGCCGCGGCCGTCGGGCCGGCGCTCGGCGAGTGCATGGATGACCTGGACTCCCGCCTCGTGCGCGCTCGCGACCAGGCGGGCCACATTGTGGAGGGCGCCCGACGACCGGGCCTGCGCGGCGAGTTCGGGCAGTGCGCTGTCGGGGCCGACGACGCCTTGCTGGCACTCGACGGTCAGCAGCACCGTGCCGGGCGCGGCCAGCTGCTGCGCGAGCTGTTCGGGGGACGGCACGGCATCTCCTCCTGGCGGGCGCTCGGGTGGGCCGGGCGCGCGACAGTAGCCGCCATTGCGCGACGAAGGAAGAGCCTCCATGATTCCTGACACTCAGTCAGCTATAGGGAGGGGTCCGCCATGGCCGTCACACAGCGCCGGGGCCGCCGCATCATGATGTCGCCCGGCGAACTGGACGCGTTCTTGTCCGAGCAGCGGACCTGCCGGGTGGCCACCGTGTCGGCCGACGGCCGTCCGCACGTCAGCGCGCTCTGGTTCGCCTGGGACGGGCGCTCGCTCTGGCTGTACTCCATCACGCGCAGCCGCCGCTGGGCGGAGCTGCGGCACGATCCGCGCATCGCGGTCGTGGTCGACGACGGCGAGGAGTACGGAGAGCTGCGCGGGGTCGAGCTCTCGGGCACGGCGACCTTCGTCGGCGAGGCCCCGCGAACGGGCGAGCCATGCCCCGAACTCGATGTGCCGGAGCGGCTGTTCGCACGGAAGAACTTCGGCCTGGAGGACATGCCGCACGACGGCCGCCACGCCTGGCTGCGGCTGACGCCGGACGCCGTGGCGTCGTGGGACTTCCGCAAGCTGGCAGGACTCTGAGGGCCCGGTCATACGGAGTCAGCCTCGCCGACGATCGCGAGGCGCGGGGCCTGGGGCGGAGCCCCAGCAGAAGCCCCCGCGGCCCGGGCCACGCCATCAACCCCGGGGAGCCCACGCGGCCACGGCGACGGGAATCAGCCTCGCCGGCGATTGAGGCGCAGGACCTGAGGCGGAGCCCCAGCAGGGACCCGCGAAGCCTGGACGACGCCATCAGCCTCGGAAGCCCGCGCGGCCAGGGCAGCGGGAAACGGCGTCCCACGCGAAGGGG
>NZ_JBFAYB010000133.1:0-17689 GCF_040681075.1 Streptomyces sp. NPDC051907
CAACCGGCCGGGGTCGTTCTGCTGTGCGCCGCTTCTGTGGGCGCGTCCCCTCCCAGAGCGCTTCTGTCAGGGGGTCTCGGGGGCGGTGCAGGCCGCGACCAGCACCTCCCACACCTTCAACGAGCTGGCGGGCGACGGGTGTTCGGTCCCGCTCTCCCAGCCGGTGAGCAGGTGCGTGGTCACGTTGCACTCGCGGGCCATGTCGTCCACGGTCCATCCGCGCAGACGGCGGACGCGGGCGGCGGTGCCGTCGCGGAGGGCCGCTCTGCCCAGGAGGCTCCGCTCGGAGTCCGTGAGGGACTGACGGCTGCTCTCCATGGCTGCACCCATGGTGCGCATGATGCCCGGCCGGGCGGCCGGGCGGGCGGGGCGGCGCGCCGGTTACCCCGGCCGGGGGACGCGGACTCCTGTGCGTCGCTGTAGCGGCACGGCGGAAAAGGGGGCGGGCCCCCGGCCCGCCTCGCGCCGGGGGGACGGCGCGAGGTAAGCCAGAGGCCCTGAATCAGGCGGGGGGGATGCCTGGTGTGGCGACGGTACTCGCCAGCGTCCAGAGCCGCATGGATTCACGCGCCTCGGCGCGTCGCTCCGCGGGCGTCTGGGGCTGCTGGTGAGGACCGCCGTGGCAGGAGCACTCGCCCCAGAAGTGCGCGGGCGGGCCGACCACGGAGCGGATGAGGCACTCGCGGTGGAACGGGACCAGCTTGGCCGTCCCGTCTGCGCGGACGAGGAGCTGCATCTGGCCCTGGTCGCCGTCCTCCACGGGGACCTCGCACCACAGGCACGGCTCGCCGACCGGCGTCGGCACGCGGGGCGCGCCCTCGCACACGGGCGCGTCCCACGGCTCTCCGAAGATGGAATTCACGGGGTCCAGACTGTCAGGCCACGCGCCGCATGGGGGCCAGCGGCGCCATGACGGTGAACAGCGGCGGCTGGTAGTCGCCGCCGTACAGGGGCAGGATCTCGTCGGCCGCCTTGAGCTTCCGGCGGCACTTCATGCAGGAGACGGGGGCGCGGGTCGCGCGGAGGGCAGTCGGCGACCAGCCGTACACGGCGGTGTGGCACAGAGGCTGAGGCACCATCTCGCCGTACAGCCACCGCTCCTTGTCCACGGCGTGCACGACGGAGGAGCCGCGCACGGACATGCGCTGGCCGTCGCTGAAACGGCGGCGCATCTCGCTGGCGAACGAGCGCAGGTCTGCTGCGGAGAGCAGTCCGGTCTCGCTCGTGATCGTCGTCATGCCCCTATTGTCGCCCCAACCCGACACTTTATCCAGCAGGTTCGGTACAGATGCACCCCGGTGACGGCGTGTCACCGGGGTGCAGGGGGCGCGGCGTGTTACCGGACCGGCAGCGCGACGGCCAGGCAGGCGGTCGCCTGCGCGACGAGCAGCGCCATCCCGACGAGCACGGTGGGCAGCACGTACGTGCGGTGCCTGTCCCACGACCGCCGGACGCGACGCTCTGTAGCGGCGATGGCGGCCGGGTTGTTGGACATCACCGCCCCGTGCGTCAGGACGCGCATCCGGCGCGCGTTGACGGCCGCGCAGAGCGCCACGGCGACCGTGACGCCAGCGACCAGGGACACGGGCAGCAGCGACAGCGGCCACATCATGAGGGCTCCTTCGGCGCGCCGGTCACCATGCACATCAGGATGCCGGACAGCTTGCAGAAGTCGAGCGTGGGGACGCGGCGGGTCCAGAACCCGAGGGCCAGGAGCGCGAACTGGAAGCCGAACGCCGCGCAGATCACGATCAGGTGCGGCTTCATCAGGCGACCTCGACCGTGTTCAGGTACTGGCCGAGCGCGATGACTTCCTTCCCGGCGGCGTGCTGGGGCCGGGTGATCTGCTTGGCCTTGAGCTTTCCGGTGATGCGCATGGCCTGAGCCTTGATGCAGTGGTTGAAGGAGTCGCGCGGCAGGCCGAGGACGTGCATCCGGATGCGGCGGGCGGCGTACTCGGGGTCGGGGTCGAGCTGTGCCTGGCCCAGGCGCATCAGGTTGCGGTCGATCCAGCCCAGCGTCGGGTCTTCCAGGGCGCGGTGCTGGGCGTCGCCCTGCCTGGCCGCGTCGCCGAGTTCGGCGTACACCGTGGACGAGGAGAACCACACCTTGGTCGCGCTGTACCCGAGAGCGGTCTGCGGGGATCGGGCACCGGGGACGCGGCTGATGTTGGCCTGGGCGCGGGTCAGCGAGTCGAGGGCACCGGCCTTGTCGCCGAGGATGGCCTGGGCGTGGGCGAGGTGCATCCAGCCCATGAGCAGCCCGAAGCCGCCGTGCTGTTCCGCGTCGGCGATGATGCGCTCGGAGCGGCGCAGCACCGTGCGCCACTGCCCGGAGTACATCGGCACCCAGTTGGCCTGCGCGTGGATGAACGCGCGCAGGTCGCGGTCGCCGTCGCCGCAGAGAGTGTGGGCGCGGGAGTACAGCTCGGTCGCGGCGTGCTCGTTGCCGAAGTCGATGTAGCACCCGGCGGCGAACATGGCCGCTTCGGCGGCGAGCCGCTTGGCGTGGCGCTTGTGCTTGAGTTCGGACTTGGCGGCGAGGAGGTTGGCCTGCGCGAACACCCACAGACCGGTGTCCATGATGGTGTGCCGGTCGAGCGCTCCGGCGTGGGTGACGTAGCGGGCGCCCAGAGTCTCCAGCTCGTGGAGCGCCGCGCCGTACGCCTCGCCGAAGGACGCCTTGAGGAGCGTTGCGTCGGAGTCGGGTGTCTCGGCGGCGCTGGCCGCCCACGCGGGTAGCGCTGCGCCGGGCAGGCCCAGCGCAGCGGCGATCAGGGTACGTCGTCGCATGATGACGGGGTCCAGTTCGGGGTCGGGCGTGTGGCTCGGGAGGATCAGGTACACGGCTTCTCCTTGAAGCTGTGCCAGCGCGGATGGGTCAGGTCATCTGGTGAGGGAGAGCAGGTGGACGCGGAGGCTCTGGACGGCTTCGTCGCGGGGGTCCTTGGCGGCCGCGCGGTGGGCCAGTGCGCGGGCGCGGCCGACGACGGGGTTGGGCGGGTCCGTCATTCCGCGGAGGACGGCGAGGGCGGTGGCGGCGGCGTGGCCGGGGTCGGCGGCGACTTCGGCCACGCCGAGGCTGAGCATCGGCCGGTGCATCGCGGAGACGGACGGGTCGCTCAGGGCGGAGTCGTGGGCGGCGCGGTGGTTGATCTCGTCGCCCAGGGCGGCGTACGCCTCGGCGGTGGCGAGCCTCAGCTTGACCCAGGCGAAGCGCTGGGGGTGGTGGGGGGCGGGGAGCATGGCGCTCCCGGAGTCGGTGTAGCGGGCCATCGCGCCGTACGCCTCGCGCAGGGCCTCCTCCACGCCTGCCGCGTCGCCCTGTGCCCCGCACAGTCGCGCCTTGAGGGCCCAGGCGCAGGCGGCCGCCCGGCCGCCCGGCCGGTCGGCCTTGGCGAGGGCTTCGAGAGCGGTGGTGCAGAGGCTTTCGGTGCGCTCCAGGTTCCCGACGTAGAGCGGCATGTACGCCCACGACGTCCTGATCCACGCAGTCAGCTCGTGGTCACCGGCGCGGTCGGCTGCGCCCTGCGCCAGCCGGTACAGCTTGGTCGCCGACAGGTAGTCGAACCGGTCCGCGCAGATCATCGCGAGCTGGCGGGCGGCCTCGGCCTCAAGGGATAAGGCGCGCTTGGCGAGAGAGCTGCGGGCGGCGCGGTTGGCGACGACGACGGCCTGCGCCCACTGCCACATCGCCACCTCGTGGAGGTCGGCGCGGGCGGGGGCGGAGCGGGGGGCGACGTAGTCCGCGCCGGTGCGCCAGATGTCCCCGGCCAGGTCGGTGATGATGGTCGGCAGGGTGCGGGAGCCGCTGAGGCGGTCGGGGGCGGCGACGGCCGCGTCCGAGAGCACGCCGGGCAGCATGCCCGCGCCGGTGGCCCCGATGACGGTGGCGATGAACTTGCGACGGCGCATGGGCTCCTCCTTCGCGTTGACTCTGGGCTCGAAGTACCGGCGCTCCGGGACCGCCGGGCTGGTCTGCGTCATGGCCTGGTCTCCTAGTTCAGCGGTGCTGAGGCTCTGCGGAACGGCTTCCAGCCCTCGGGGACGAGGGCGCAGCGGGAGGCCCACAGGACGAGCAGGGTGGTGAAGGCCAGCGCCCTGAGCGGCGGGGCGCCGGTGTCGGCGTGGTAGGCGGCGGTCCACTGGCGGTGCGCGGTGCGGTAGTGGCCGGTGTGCATGTGCAGGACGAACGCCTGGAGGGGGAGGCGTGCGGCCCCCAGGTGGCCGAGCTGTTCGTCGGTGGTGCTGGGCTCGCGGTAGCGGGAGGCCAGCGTGGCGAGCAGCGCGGCGGCCTGGGGGTCGCCTTCGGGGCAGCGGGCGGCGAGCTGGGGGAGGTCGAACGGCGGGCTGGGCGCGCGGTTTCTGCCGAGTGTGATGTGGCGGGCGAGCTGGCTGGACAGGAGCCACTCGCCGTCGGGGCCGTAGTGGCGGGCGAGGTAGGAGCCTTCGTCGGCGAGGGCGTCCCACGGGCCGGGGGCCGTGGCGATGCGGGCGTGGGTGTCGGCGAGGGCGGCGTGCGTCATCATGCGCTCGGCGAGGGACTGGATCTCCTTGCCCTCGGCGAGGGTCAGGTTGCGGTGCTGGCCGGTGCAGCCGTCGCCGGGGTGGTGGTGGGCTGAGCGGCCGGGCGTTCCTGTCATCATGGCCTCACTGTCTGTGGTGTGTTACCAATGATTAGCGCTCGTACACCGTGTGTGCAAGCGTCATGTAACAGGACCGCCCGGCGGCTGCTACGAGCCTCGGGAGTAGTGCGCCGACCAGGACGGATTGATCTGGCCGGTGTCGTACACGGAGTCCTGCCGGGACTTGAGGAAGTTCTCGGTCAGCTGCTCGCGGTTGCGTACGCCCATGGCGGCGGTGGCCAGCATGAGGGCCGCCTGGAGCAGTTCGCGCTTGTCGGTGCGGCCGGGGCCGCGGAACAAGGCGGCGAACACGGCTCGTCGCCGGTCCTTGGCGGTGAGGTCGGGTTCGTGGGCGGCGGCGAACGCGGCCCGGAAGGCTGGCTTCCACGCGGCCCCGACGTTGACGGCGCGCTCGGTGAGGCTGAGCGCGTAGGAGAACGCCTCGTGCGCGGCGAGGCCCTCGGCGATCTCGGGGTCTCGGGACTGGCGGGAGGCGATGCGCAGGAGGTGCTCCTCGTTCGGCTTGAGCATGACGATGGTGCCGAGGTCCACGACGCCGAACATGTCGCGGCTCTCGTCGGCTGTGTTGGGGTGGTGCTCGATCTGGATGACCCACTCGGTCATGAGGTCGAGTGGCCCGCGCCAGCCGAAGTCGTCCCAGAAGATGTGGAGCGCGTTGACCGCCTGGGTCGCCACCTCCAGCCTCGCCACCTGCCTGACGACGTCCATGTACTCGTCGCTGCCGCGCTTCGGGGGGACGGGCTCGGCGGGCGTCAGGCTCGCCAGGACGCCCGCGAACTCGGGCAGGTCGACCTGGGCGCCGGTGTCTTCGATGACGATGTCGGCGTCTTCGCCGAACAGCTCGGCGAGCAGGTCGATTGCCTCTTCTTCGAAGGTCACGTGCTTCTCCTTACTGCCCGCCCGGGCGGGCGGGCGGCCGGGCGGGCGATCGGTCAGTTCTCCGGGGGTGGATGGCCGGGGGCGACGGGTGTGCGGAGGCAGGTGACCGGCGGCCGGGACCGCTGGATGCGGTCCACGGCTGGCCTTCCTGCGAGCGGTGCTGGGGTGTCGCCCCCGGCGGCCGATGATGCGCCGTGTGACATCAGATTAGCATCACCTTACGATGGCTGTAAACCCTATGTCACATTAGGCCGGTGGCGGCCGCAGGCGCAGCGCGGCTCGCGCCCCCGCCCCTCCCCGTTTCTGCCTTCGTGCCACCACGACGGCATCGCGTCGTGGCGCGCCTTGGCGTCCATCCCCTGGTAGTACGCCAGGCTGCCCGTCACCTCGGGCGGCGTGCCCAGGGCGTCCTCCCGGAGGAAGTTGTCCACCCAGCCCTCGCCCTGCGGCATCGCCCGGCCCCGCAGCGACGCGTGGACCATCGAGACCGCGAGGTTCGTCTCGGCCAGCCGGTCGTCGTCGCGGCTCAGGTGCTTGAGCAGGATGGGCCAGGCCGGTTCCTGCTGCCCGCCGCTGGCCTCGATGGCGTTGAGCGCCTGCTGGCACACGGGGATGAAGGCGGTCAACGAGCCCCAGACTTCCTCTCCTCCGGCCATGGCCTGCACGAACGCCTCGTGCGTGGGGAGTTCGGGGTACAGGGCCTTGGCCTGGGCGGCGGCGGACCGCAGCCGCTCCTCCTCCGTGAACAGGCGCAGGAAGTCGCTGAGCTTGATGTGCCCGAAGGCGTCCCGCCGGTGCGCGCCCTGCAAGTCGAACGAGCGGCTGAAGTGGAGCAGCATCTCGGTGATCACGTCCAGCCCCAGCCGCCAGCCGACCCACTGCCACGGCGGTGCGAGCCGCGCGTGGAAGGTCTTGTAGTCCCCAGCCGCGCAGATGGTCAGAATGAGGCGGCGGTAGGCCAGGGTGCCGCGCGGCGGCGGCTCATCCCCTTCGTACTCCCAGTCGTCGGGGACATCCATCATCTCGTCAGCCCTCCGGCCCACGGCCGTTCCCCCTCTCGTCGTCGTCCGGCTCGTCGTCTTCTGGCATGTCCGCGTTCACGTGCGCCATGAACACGTCCATGGACAGGGTGTCGTCCACGTCCCTGGAGTAGCGCAGCCCGAAGGCGGCCTCGGTCAGGAGCGTCGCCATCACCGCCCGGAAGACCTCGGCGTCGGCCTCGCCCAGCAGCCGGGACACCTCCGCCACTTCCCCCTTGGACGCGGCCTCGGCCGCGCGCTTGGCGATGGTGACGGCCTGGTCGTTGACGACCACCAGGCGAGCCACGTGGGCGTCGTCCGGCTCCTCGCCGGTCAGGTCCCGGGCGATGTCCTTCATGCGGGCGTGACCCGTGTCGGGGTCCGGCGCGTCCGGCGGGCGCTGGAGGAAGTACATGGCCGACCCCCACACGTATGCCAGCCGGACCGCGCCGGGCATCCCCCACTTGCTGATCATGTCCCCGAGGAGGCCCTTCGCGCCCCGCCTCCAGCCGTTGCTGAAGGCGGCGGCAGCTTGAAGGGCGACCGTGCTCGTCTCGTGGATCATGTAAGGCGCGGACTCCTCGTCGACGTCGATTCGGTCGTCGGAGCCGTCGCAGTGCATGCACATCCGGGGTCAGTCCTCCTCGATCGGGACGCCCTTGGCTTTCAGGTGCGCCCGCAGGGCCTCCTCCACCTCGTCGTACTTGCGGCTGTTGTCGCGGATTGTCAGGGCGTCGAGCGCGTCCAGGACGGAGACGGAGACGTTGGCGGTGAGCTTGTCGCGGGCCGGGCGTTGGGAGCGGCGGCGCGGGAGCATCGCGGGGCTGCCGAGCTGCGCGCGGCCGGACGGGCTCCCGCCCGCCCGGCCGGACGGGCGGGCGGGGGCGGGCGGGAGCAAGGTGAGGCTGTACCCGCCCGCCCGGCCGGTGGCCTCCATCGCGGCGTCGGCGGCCAGCTTCTCGGTGGGGGCGTGGACGTGGGCCAGCTCGTCGCCGGTCTTGTCGTCGACGACGGCCCACAGCTTGTCGACGAGGGGCTCCTGGGGGTCCGCGGAGGGGGCGGCGGCGGGGCCGGTCAGCAGGCCGCCCAGGCCGCCAGAGCGACGCCGGGAGGGTCCGGAGGGGGAGGGGTTCGTCATGCGGAATTCTCCTTCGGGTTGTCCAGCTCGTGCTGGACTGCGACGTAGTCAAGCCCCGACTCGATCGGCCAGCCGTACATCTGCTGGTAGGGGAGGCGGTGCTTGACGACGGAGGTGAGGACGGACAGGCCGACCGCCCTCAACTCCTTCTTGGCGTCCTTCACCATGCGGTCACTCTTGGCGCTGGTGATCAGGATGGAGACGGGGATGTCCCGCTCTCCCAGCTCCCCCACCGTCGTCTCGGCGGTGTCGGGGAGGGTGTCGATGTCCACCGGCGACGGGGACGCGGTGAGGATCATGCGGTCCGCGATGCGGTACGCGGCCCGGAGGATCCGGTCGTTGTCGCCGCCGGTGTCGATGATGATGAGGTCGAACTCCTGGTCCCATCCCTCGTCAAGGATCGCGTCTTCCAGGTCCTCGGAGACGTGGGTCTTGACGGTGAAGGGCAGGCCGCCGCGCCCTTCGGACTTGGCGCGCCGGTTCCACTTGCGGCTGGTGCCGGACTTGGGGTCGGCGTCGATGACGAGCACCTTGATCCCGAGCAGCGCCCAGCAGTACGCGAGGAACAGGGCGGTGGTGGACTTGCCGATGCCGCCCTTGACGCCGCCGATGGCGAGTATCACGGCGCGCGCGGTGTGGGCGAGGTCGACGCCGAGGAGTCTGGTGATCTTGCGGAGGGCGCGCTGTTCGGCGCGGTTGAGCGGGGTCTCAGACACGGTTGGGTTGCTCTCTGGTCGGGGACGCCCGCCCGGCGGGCGGGCGTCCGGTCACTTGTCTAGCGGATGGCCGGTCAGTCGAGGGGCGGGAACGCGGCGTTAGGGCCGGGCGTGATGGGGTGCGCGATGACGAAGTCGGACTTCCACGAGACGCCGCGCTGCTCCTTGCCCTGGCAGCTGTTGTTCCACCCCTGGATGAGGAGGTACAGGTCGAGCTCCATCTTGGTCCGGCCCTTGAGGGTCGTGCGGCGCTGGGCTGCCGGGGTGCTCTTGAGCCAGTAGAGGCCCAGCGAGTGTCCGGGCTGGCCCCGGTCCAGGTCCATGGTCGCGATCGCCCTGTACCAGGCGGTGGCGGTGCGGGTGTCGCCGCCCATCTTCCTGCTGATGATGTAGTGGGCGAGCCTGCTGGCGGTGGGGCTGACCTTCATGCCGCCGCCGATGCCGCCCAGCCGGACCGATTCGCGCAGATTGGGGTGCGACTCCAGGAGCGCGAAGATCTGGGCGTCGGTGACCTCGGGGGTGCTTCTCCACTCCGACTGCTCCACGTTGAACCAGAGGTACCCGAGCTTCGCGACGGCCGAGAGTGTCTTGGTGCTCACCTCGCCAGCGCCGTGGAGCATATCGGCGGCGGTCCGCCCCGCTCCACGGTCCATCACCCGGTACGCGTCGGGGTCTACGCCATATGCCACGTAGAACGGCTGCGGGGTCTCGGACTCGACCACGGCGTGGAGGCGGTGCTGGCCGTTGGCGGTCTGGTCGTTGGTGTCGATGCAGATCGGGTCGGCGGGGTTCAGCTTCCACTCGCCGCGCTTCATGGCGGCGGCGTACTTCTCGACCTTCTTCTCCCTGAGCGGGCGCTGGTAGGGGGCCAGCTTGACCAGTAGGTCGAGGGCGCGCTCGGGGGTGATGATCTCCGCGACGGACGGCGGCGCGTCGGCGATGGGGATGGCCTCGGCCTCGGAGCCGGGATTGACCGGCGCGGGCATGGCCTTCACTTTGCTCCGGCCGGTCGTGACGTTCTTGGAGTGGCGCTTGACGGTCCGCTGGGCGGGCACCTCGCCGGTGTCCTCGGCGTCGGCGTCGGGGTCCACTCCGAGTACGTCGAGGAGCGCCTTGAGGTGGTCCTCGTACGGGTCCGTGTCGGCGATGCGGTGAGCGCGGGTCAGCTCGCTGCACTTGTCGTACAGCTCCTGCGTCCAGCCGATGTGGCGCAGCCTGGCGACGGCGTTCTCGTACTGGCGGTTGTGGGCGCGGGGGCTGATCTTGACGGTCGCGACGTCTAGGTCGTGTTCCGGGATGGCGTTGCGGATCAGCTTGAACGAGCCGTCGTCGAGGCCTTCCATCTGGAAGCCGGGGGTCCCTGCAACTGCGCGGACCAGCTTCAGGGCGGCCGGGTTGGTTGCCATGCGTCATGCCCCCTTGGCGGGCAGGCGCCCGCCTGGTGTGATCACGTGCCTGAGACGTGATGTTCGGTTGGGTGATCGGTTGGTGATCAGTCGGTAGCGCTCGTCGAAGGCGGCCAGCGCGCCGGTCGGTTCGCCCCCCGGAAGGGTGACGGCGAATTCGCTCGCGACGGTGAGCGTGTCTCCGGCGATGCGGGCGACCACGTGGGCGACCACGCGGATGGGGCGGCCGGTGAGCTCGCGGGCCCACAGCTCGTGGGCCAGGGTCTCCGGGGCCTCGTACCAGCCGCGCCCGTCGTGGAAGCAGGTCCGCCTCTGGTCGGCCAGGAGCAGGGCGTCCATGGCCAGGGTCTGGGCGTGGTGGTACCCGAGGAAGAGGTGATCGGTGTAGTCGCCGGTGCTGCCGGGGCCGGTCGGCGTGCCGGGGCCGGTGGCGTACAGGTTGAAGAGTGTCACGAGGGCTCCGTCTCTCGCCCGGCCAGGATGCGCAGGCTCGCGGCGATGTCGGTGAGAGCGGCGTTCATGCGGGCTCCTGAGCTTGGTCTCGTTGTGCCGTGTGTCACAAGGTTAGCACACCTGATCATGGTGCGTAACTTCAGTGTCTCACGCCCGGCCGGGCGGGCGGGTACGCGCCCGCCCGGCCGGGTGAAGATCACTGCCAGCGCGGCTCCAGCGTCGTGCCCGCCTCCAGCCGGAGCGGGACGTCGCCCGCGTTGGCGAGGGCGAAGCCCGTCGCCACCGTGACGCCCGTGCCGTCGGCGCGGGCCACGCACGCCGCCCGGCCGCCGTCGGGCCGGTGATACACCTCGTGGCCCCACAACGGCGGCTGCACCCCGGGGTCGGCGTAGCTGGGGCGCGTGGCCCTGTCGGCGTGCGCCTGGAGGAGGGCGAGGAGCGCCGCTGCGGCTGTGGGGTGGCTGCCCAGGTGCAGCGACTCGGTCTCGCCGCCCTCCCCCTCGAAGGTCAGCCTGCCCTCGCCGGGGGCGGCGGCGGCCTGAACCGCGTAAAGGTCGAACATGTGGTCTCCTGACGTGCTAGATGAGACACAAGATTAGCACACGCAACGTGCGTGAGCATTGGCTGTGCGCCCGGCCGGACGGTAGGCTGCGGGGCACCCGGCGGGGCCAGCGGCAGAGGGCTGGCCCCGACCGGTTCAGGAGCCGGGGCTCTCGTCCTCCCACAGCTGGAGGAAGCCCTCGAACATCTCGATCGCCTCGGCGACCTGGCCGGGCTCGCCCGCCTCCGGCAGGGCGCGGAGCTCCTCGACCGCCAGCCTGAGGGCGGGCGCGTCCTCGCTCTTCGCGGCGACGATGGCGCGGGCCAACGACTCGTTGGCGCCGCGCAGGGCGGCCGCCGCCTGGCCCAGGTCCGGGCGCTCCGGGCCGTCCTCCGCGTCGTCCCAGGCCGTGCCGTACGGGTCGGGGTCGATCCACGGGGATCGGCGAGGCTTGCCGACGGTCCGGTACGCGTCGCGCATGGAGAACCACACGGACGCGGCGTCCCAGTCGTACAGCGACGGCACGAAGTCCTCCTCGGGGAGGTGCGTCTCGTGCTGGCCCCGGTCCGTCAGGTAGACCCCGGCGATCTGCCGGTCCAGCACCCTCTCCCAGTCGATCATCCGCCCGAACAGGCGCGACGGGCCTCCCCGCAGGGCCACGGCCACGGGGTGGCCGTCGTTGGGGAAGGCTTCGTACAGGGCGACGGCGTCGGCGGCCGTGTCGATGACGGCGAACACGGCGTCGGGCCGGGCGCGGAGCAGGGTCTGGTACCGGTTGTTGATCCAGTGCGGCGCCTCCGAGGCGCACCAGTCCGTCCACGTGGATCGCTTGGGGACCGGCCGCCACTTCCCTGCCGGGAGGACGGCCGGAGCGGTCCAGAGCCCGCCGACCGGCTTGTTCATGCGGCCGGAGTTGCGGACCGGCCGCCACGTCTTGGTCAGGCCGTGGGAGCGGGGGTTGCGGTGGTGGCGGATCAGGGGAGGCAGCTCCTCCCCGAAGCAGACGTTGATACGTCCGTCGCGCCATGGGCTGCGCGGTGCCATGCGGTCTCCTCGATGTCGCCGTGTCGGGCGAGCCTAGACGCCCTCGGCCGCCGCCCGCCCGCCGGTTGAGGGGCGGGCGGGCGGCGACTGGGGAGCGGCTAGAGCACGCCCTGGGCGGCCATCTCCGCGATGTTCTTCGCGCGCAGCTTCATCTTCTCCTTGGAGAAGACGGTCCTGTTGAGGTACGTCTCGTGGTTCTTGTACGCCCGCTCGTGGTCCAGGTACTCGCCGCCCGCCTGGAGCAGGCCGTAGGCGGTACCGCGGATGCCGTCGCAGGACTTGGACTCCAGCAGTCCCCACACCTTGCTGCGGGAGGTGCGGACGTTCTCGAGCGCCTGCGGCTTGAGCTTGTGCTCCTCGCGGGTCGGGAAGATGAACTCGTCCACGAACCGGAGCTCCTGCTCCAGCGTGACCTTCTTGGTGATCATCTCGTCGGCCAGCTCGGCGTACGCCTTCATCTCCTTGTCCGCGCCGGACAGGGCGGCGACGACGTCGGCCTGGAGGTCCTTCATGTGCTGACGCCAGTTGGCGCGGTGGTGGAAGGAGAAGCATGCGGCCTGGGCCTCGGCCGTGGTGTCGGCGTAGTGCCAGGTGTTGGCGCACACGATGCGGACGTTGGTGGCGATGGCCTTGCACGCGCCGTGTCCGTCGTGGGTGTTGAGGAGGGCGACGTAGCGGGCGGTCGGCGAGGGGTCGCCCTTGATCTCCAGGAGGTCGCCCATCTGGAGCATGGCCCACACCTTGCGGCCCTCGTCCAGGCAGCCGCCGGTGACGAACTGGATCTTGTGGCCGGACATGAAAGTCTCGATGATGTCGCCCATGTCCGAGTTGGTGATCATCTCGTAGGAGTCGACGGCGGAGTCGAGGATGAGGCCGGTGTCGGAGCGGGTGATCCACTTGAAGCCGTGGACCTGCTCGAACTGCTCCTCGGGCTGGCCGGTCTCGTCGTTGATGACGATCTTGCGGCGGAAGGGGGCCTCCTCGATGGGGTCCCAGTCGAGCCCGGCCAGGGTGCGGGCGGCTTCCCAGGTCTCCGGGTAGCTGTCCAGCAGCGTCGTCTTGTCGGGGCCGGTCAGGGAGTAGTGCCAGGGCGTGTCCCTGACGCTGAACATTTTTTCGACCATGTGAGCCATGTGCTTCTCCCTCATGCGGTGGGGGCGATCCGCGTGGATCGGTGTGCACACAGCATTGCATACCTCACCTCTGTGCGCAAACCTTGTGTTACTTCAATCTGCGTGAACGGCCCATCGGGCGACACGGCCAGGGCGTCGGGGCAGCAGAAAGCCCCACTCCGTTGGAGCCGGAGTGGGGCTTTCTGGGCTGGGTGCGGGCGGTGCTACGCCACGGCGACCGGAACCGGCGGCTCGCTGCTCAGGAAGAACTGCGCCGCCTGGCGCAGGTGGTCTCCGCACCTGCTGTCCAGGCCGGACAGTACCTTCGCCATCAGCGACTCCCTGTCCGACACGTCGGGGTCGGACAGAGCCGCGTCGAGGGCCTCCTGGACCTGGGCGCGGAACCCGGTGTAGCCGTCGGCCTGGCCGACGACGTACGCGGGAACCTCCCGGGTCGCGAGGTCGCGGGTCTCGCCGTCGAGGGTGACGATCTGGTACGAGGGAGTTCCCCCGCCGCCGCGCTCGTACCGCTTGAACTGCGCGCCGCCAGCTCTGTTCATTGCCCGAAGGGCACTGACCCGTGGCCCTGTCGCGTTCTTCCCCAGCTCGGGGCTCTTGGGCTCGTACACCGCCATCCTGCTCACCTCTTCCCATCAGTCGATGAGACACCAGTATTGCACGCGCGCCATGCGTCAGCCATCGGACGTACACCCGATCGCCCGTTCGGCTGCCCCGCTCTCAGCCTTGAAGACGCTGGTCAGGACGTACAGCTTCGACCATCCGGCCCCTCCCGTCCGCGTGATGAAGGACTCATCCGCCAGGCTCTCCAGCAACTCCCGGCACCGTGCGCCGCTGACGTCCAGGCCGGTCTCCTCCATCGCCGACTTGAGGTGGCCGTAGTGCCAGGTCTGGGGCGGGGCGGTGTAGATCGCCTCGCGCGCCAGGTCGATCTCCTTGACGGCGATGCCGCCTTCCTCCGTGACCCGATCCGCGTGGACCACCTCGACGCGGGCCTGGTCGGCGATGACGCCCAGGACCTGGTTGAGGTGCTTGGCGCAGGCGTACTGCCAGCCCTCGCGCAGCACGGTCGTCAGCGCCCACACCACCGGCGACGGGCACTCGTACTGCCCCGCCCTGGCGCACCGGCGGTTCACGACGGCACCCCCTCGCCGTTCCAGCGGTCGGCCTCCGCGCGCTGCCGGTCGGCGGCCTCCAGCACGTGGGCGAGCCTGACCAGAGCCGGGCGCAGGTGGTTGGCCAGGCCGACCGGCATGGAGGCGATGCGGTCCACGGCGGCCTGCTGGTCGCCCCTCTGGAGGAGGTCGCGGAACGAGGAGCGCAGAACGCTGAAGGTCATCTCGGCGGTGGCGCGGGCCTGGTCGGCGGCATCGAGTTCGCAGGAGGAGGCGAGCAGCTTCTCGAACTCGGCCATCTCCGCGGAGGGGGCGGCCTCGGTGCCGGTGGCGCGGGCCACGTCCTCGCGGGCTACGTCGAGCACGGGGGCCAGGGCCTCGTCGTACTCGCGGAACACGGCGGCCAGGCCGCCGTCGTTGTCCTGGTACCAGCGGAGCTTGCCGAGCGCGGTCAGGCTGGCCTCGTGGACAGCCTCGGCGATTCCGGGGGCGGGGTGCATGATCGGCTCCAGGGGTTCGAGGTCGGGGCAGCAGCGGCACTGGGCCAGGAGGATCCGCAGGGACATCGGGCGGTGGTCGACGGTGAACTCGCCCTCGCGGATGACCAGGGCCTCGCGGGCGCGCCCGGCGGCCACGTCCGGGCAGGTCTCGGCGAGCCGGGCGCGGACCTTGAGGAGCGAGACGATGGCGTAGTAGTACCGCCGGAGCACGCTCTCGCGGGACTCGTGGTCGGGGTGGATGTAGCCGTCCGCCTTGAGGCAGACGAACGCCTCTTTGTGAATGGTCATGCGGTGGCCTCGTGCGGGTGGATGCCGCTGTCGGCGGCGCGCGGGCTGGCCGGGCACTTCCAGCCGCCGTCCTCCGTGCGCCAGGGCGACTCCGGGTAGGCGCGGGTGACGCGCTTCTGGCAGAAGATGCAGGTGGCGGTGGCGTGAGGCCTGGTCTCCTTGGTCATCCCTGTGCACCGTTCCTGTGGTAGCGGGCGGTGGCGGCCGCGTCTTCCTTGGCCTGGCGGATCTCGTGCGCGGTCATGCGTCGCACAGCCACCGCCGTCTTGCACTCGGTGCCCGCGAGGCGCGCGCCGTAGCGCTGCGGCTCCGTGACCCGGCGGACGGCGAAGCCGCGCTTGGGCAGCTCGGCCATCAGCCAGTCCAGCTTCTCGGGGTGGTCCTGGCTCACGACGCGGTCGCCCTCGATGTGGACGACCCAGCCGATCAGCTTCTCGTGCGGCTCGATCAGCTTCTCTTCGGTGTAGTACTTGTCGCTGACGACGGTGTAGCCGTCCCTGTTGCCGTAGGGGTTGTTCCACTCCTTGTGGAGCTTGAGCGCCTTGGGCATCGCGGTGATGCGAGGCATCGGCTCCTGGGCCGACTCCACCTCCAGCCGCCACGCCAGGTAGGTCTCGCCGAGCGCGGCTTCCAGGCTGGCGTGGGGCTTGCACCGGCCGCACAGCTTGGTGAACAGGCGGTCGCTGGTGGCCCGGCCGCGTTCCATGCGGGGGGCTCCGGCCAGGAGCACGTCCTGGACCTCGGCCTTCCGGGCGAAGCGGTAGTCGTTGCTGTAGGTCAGGTGCTCCCCGCCCTTGGTGAGCGGGCAGTCGGCGAGGTGGATGACCGGGACCATCATGTCCGGGCTGATCTTGCGGGAGCTGGAGTTGGGCTGGAACGTGACCCAGGTGCGGGGGCCCAGCTCGGCGTCCTCGGCGGCCTGGGCATCCTCGGCGGCCTGGGCGGCGGCGGCGGCCTGGGCGGCGGCGGCCTGCGCCTCACGCTGGCGCTCGGCCTTCCTGGCCTGTTCGCGCAGATCGGATACCTCGTCCAGGCGGCGGTCGATGGCCTCGTGGACGTGTGCGTAGTCGGCGTAGGCGTCGCGGAGCTTGGCGGTGGCCACGCCCTGTGCGGCCTCCCACACGGAGCGGGCGGCCTCCAGGTCGCCGGTCGCCTTCTTCGCGGCGGCGAGGAGCGTCGCGTAGGCGGCGCGCCATTCGGCGGCCTCGGCGGGGGTGGCGCGGGCCACCTGCTGTCCGCGCCAGTCGTCGGTGCCGCCCTCGTCCAGCGGGTCGGCCCAGGGCTCGTCGGTGAGGGCGTGGACGGACTCGCTCTTGTTGAAGCCGTTCACCTCGTCCAGGGTGTCGATGTCGTCGGCGACCTTGAAGTAGGTCGCGTCGTCGGTGGGCTGGTCAGTCACGGTCTGTGGTCCTTTCTGCTCCGGCCGGTCCGCGCCAGGTGAGCGGGCGGGGGCCGTCGTCGTATGCGTAGGTGATGCGGACGGGTGCCTGGAGGTTCGCGTGGACGATGGCGAGCAGCTCGTTGAGGCCGGAGGCGATACGCCCCTGCTCGTCCACGCGGATCGGTTTGTCCACGTGGACGGTCCAGGTTCCGAGGGCGAGTTCCTGTGCCAGCTCGGTCACCTGCTCGGGGTCGTATGTCTCGGCCCAGTGCTGGGCGTCGGCGGTGTTGGCGAGCGCCAGCGCCACGATGGGGGTCACGACTTCCAGCGGGGTGTCGGGCTGCTCGTGCTCGGGGTAGAGCAGATCCTCCTGTTGCATGGCGCGCAGGGCGTCGCCGAGGCTGATGAGGATGGCGCCGTCGGCTTCGCGGCGGACGCGGGGCGGGACGACGCCCGTGTCCAGGACGGTCTTGGGCACGGTGAGCATGATGTCCGGGTCTTCGCCTGCTCTGGCGCGGGCGGCCAGCTTCACGAGCCACGGCCCGTACGCCTCGGGGAGCGGCGGGAAAAGGTCGTCGCGTACGTACGCGACGGCGGCGGCGATCTGGTCCTCGACCGTGGGCGGGGTCGCGGTGTCGCTCATTTGCGTTCTCCAGGATCGTGCGTAGGAGGGTGGAGGGTTGGGCCGGGCGGGGGCTGGGGGGACGCCAGCGCCCCGCCTGGGGCCTTCAGGTGCGGGCGGCGCGGCGCTCGCTGTTGATCATGGCCTGGCCTCCGGGGCCGGGTGGTACACGGTGTGGTTGAAGACGGGGCCGTCGATCCACGCGGACCGGATGCGGCCCTGGCGCTCCAGGCGGGTCAGGTGCCTGTGGATGCGGACGATGGAGCGGCCTATTGCGACGGCGACCTCGGGCGCTTCGCTGTCGGGGTTGGCCTGGAGCCATGCAACCAGCTCGTCGTCGCGGCGTCGGCGGCGTCGGGCGGCGCCTCCGGCGGACAGGTATTCCCACAGCACGGCTACTCGCCCTCCCTGCGGACGACGGGCTCGCGGCCCTTGGAGGCGGCGGTCACCGGGGGCCCTCGCCCTTCTCGGCGATCTGGCGGGCGAGGTCGGCGACGACCCCGGGCGTGAGGGTGCGGCCCAGTTTGCCGGTGAAGTCGACGTCCAGGGCGAGGATGTCGGCAGGGTCGAGCGGCGCGATCGTTTCCCCGCAGGCCAGTTCGGCCCAGAACTCGGGGCTGCCGCCCTCGCCCCTGGCCCGTCCGCGCAGAGCGCCCCGGTGGGTGTGGCCGTTGACGGCGACCAGGATGTGGGCCTCCTCGCCGACGCTCAGTCCGCGTCCGGACCTGGCGGACGTCGCGGCTGGGTGGCAGGTGAGCGAGGAGGCTGCGGCACGCATCCACTCCGCCGCCGAGTACCGCGTCGCCTTCTGC
>NZ_JBFAYB010000134.1:0-17480 GCF_040681075.1 Streptomyces sp. NPDC051907
GCGAACGACCAGGACGCCGCGGCCTCCCTGGTCGCGGTCACCGCGCGCACGAACCGCTCCAAGGCCGACCAGGACCCCCGCGAGTGGATGCCGCCCCTGCCCGACGCGCGCACTGCCGCTACGTCTCCGAGTGGGTGGCCACCAAGCTCCGCTGGGGCCTGACTGTGGACGAGGCCGAGCTCGACGCCCTGGGCCTGTACGCCGAAGGACCCTGCGAGACCACACTGGTGAACTACACCCCCGCGCCATAGCCAGCACAGCACCTTGTCGACCCAACGGAAGCCATGCGCCGCGCCCGAGGATTCTGGCGGGTGCGGCTGGCGGGCGAGGGCCGTGCGAGGCCGGGAGGGGCGGCCAGGGCTGGTCGGCTCTCCTGGCACCCCCACCACGCCGTCCGTCCGGTGCTCGATGCCCCCCGGTCAACGCCTTTGCGGCGGGTCGTCTTCTGTGAGGCCGTCACCGGTCAGCGCACAGCGCATGGCCCAGGCGCTCGACGACATCAGCCGGCGGACCAGGGAGCGGTGGCACGGGATGCGCTACGACGACCCGTCCCCGGAGGCGATCGCGGAGCTGACCAGCCTCCTCGGGCCGAGCGACGCACGGCGCTGAGAACTCGCTCCGTGTCCCCGGTTGCCGGGCGGCCCTGGACTCGGTGTTCGTGCGGTTCCGCTGAGGGCGCCGGCCGGGCCGGCGCCCTCAGCGGGGTGGGTTCTGGGGCGGGCGGGTCAGGCGTCCTGGAGATGCCAGTGCTGGTGGGCGCCGCCGGTCTCGTACCCCCACTGCACGACGTTGGCGCCGTCGGCGGTCGACCACGCTTCGACGCTGAGGACCTTGCCGCTGTGTTCGTTGATCAGCTTGTAGGCGCCGCCGACGTCCTCCAGCTGCCAGCGCTGGTGGGCACTGATCTCGTAGTGCCACTGCACGACGTTGGCGCCGTCGGCGGTCGACCCTCCAACGACGCTGAGGAGCAGGCGGCTGCGTTTGTTGACCACCGCGTACTTGTCGTCGTCCAGCTGGATCAGATACCAGTGCTGGTTGTCGCCGCCCTGGTCCGGCCACTGCACGACGTTGGCGTCGTCGGCGGTCGTCCCCCCGTAGACGCTGAGGGCCTTGCCGCTGTGGACGTTGGTCAGCCTGACGAGGCGGCCCGGGGTGGGTGAGTGACTGGAGATCTTCAGCCGGATACGGGGCTCCCCGTTGCCGGTTCCGTCGATCACCGCTTCCTGGGGCGTCTCGCCCTCCCAGATGATCCGGGTGAGCAGGGCGGCATAGGTGTAGACGAAATTGTGCGAGCCGACATGGTCGTCGTGGCTCCAGTTGATGATGGCCTGGGCGAACGCGAGGATGCCGGCGGTGAACGTCTGGGCCCAGGCGTTGAACACAGGTTCGTCCGAGATCGCCGTCTGCAGGGTCGTGATCAGCAGATCGCTCCAGTCGCCGTCCTGCGCCGCGGCGACCATCGCGCTGGCCGCCTGGGTCATGAGGGCCTGCATCTTGTCGCGCTCGTCGCCGCTGTCCTCCTCCCACACATCGACGGCGATCGCCAGGCCTCTGCCGTCCACGGGCCCGTTCCAGAGGATGGACGGTGAGGGGAAGGCGTGCGTCTCCCCGGCGTCGACGTTGTCGATCGTGGGAGACAGCCACTGGCTGGAGGTGCGGCCGTCGGTGGTGATGAAGGCGAAGTACAGCTCGTCGTCGGGCGAGAGCTCGGTCGACTCCTTCTCGCAGTAGAAACTGTGGGCGTAGACCACGATCTGCGGGGCGATGAATCCAGGGGTCGTGGAGCCGACGAACGCGCTGCTGGACGGGGCGGGGGGTGCGGCCGGGGGCGGGGCGTGGATGATCGTGGTGCTCCAGCCGGCCGCTTTGGCCGCCTCGGCCGCGGCGCTGTCGGGCGCGGGCAGTTCGGCCGGGCCCTGTCCGGGCGCCAGTTCCACGACCTGGACGTGGGGCATGCCGGTCACGTCGCGCGCGATCTGCGGGGCGTCGCGCTCGAGTTCCGCCCAGCCGTAGCCGGTCTCGGGCGTGAGGCCGGCGGTCGAGTCGGGGAACGCCCGTGCCCTGGCCTCCGGGGTCGCCTCGGCGAAGATCCGTCCGTACTCTGCCATCTGTTCGTCGGAGATCCCGGCCCGCCGGAACGTCTCGACGGTCCCGCGCTCCAGTTCGGTGAGCTCGGCGCCCTGCCCGAGGCGGGCGAGGGTGTTCAGTGTCACCGCGACCAGGTGATGGCGTGCCCGGTTGCCCTCCAGCCGCGCCTGTCTGCGTGCCGTCAGCTCCCCGTCGCCCAGCACCTCGCGCAGCGCGGCAGCGATCCAGTCCTGCTCCGGTAAGCCCGGTCCGCCCATGTGTCTCTCCCCAGAACGACCCCCGCGACCGGGGGTGATGGCGGTGAGCCTGCCATCACGGGCGGAAGCGACCCAAGTCGCATTCCTGCCCCTTTCATACGGCCTTCCGGTGCCCCTGTGGCGCAATCCCCACCGCCGACGGGGGCGGGGATGACCGTCCGGGCTCCGCAGGCACCCGGGCCACGCAGGTGGATCGATCGCAACCAGGCCCAGATCATCGAGCTGCTCACGCAGCTGGTCGGCCGGCGCCCCGACGGCATCTGGCCATTCCGCGTGCTCGCGCAGTCCTGCGCCGTGCACGCGGACTGGCCGCGGCCGTTCCTGGGATCTGGTCAAGGAGCGGCGGGCGGCCGGGCGCGGGCGCCCACGGGCGAGGGCGGCGAGCTGCTGCGTCGTCCCGCTTTCAGGCCCGGCTGGGGCCAGGCGTAGAGCCGTGACCTGACCAGGTGGTTCCCCTCGAGGTCGACCTCGACCTGGTATACGGTCCGGTCTGCCCAGTCCTGGCGGGCGAGGACGGTGGCTCGGCGCCACCTGCCCTTGGACCAGACCTGCAGCGTCGGCGGGTCGCGGCGCGGCCACGTCCACACGCGGGGCGGCGGCCCGTCCTGCGGCCGCCACGGACGGTTCTCCACCGGCTCGGCCGGCGCCTCGCCCATCGTGCGCCCTCCAGTCGTCGGTCGTGCGCAGGGCCGTCCGCCGGGCCCCGCCGGAGCTGGGCGAAGAATCGCAGGTCAGCGGCGTGCTGGTGACGGATGTTGCGGATGTTGCAGAACCCGACGTTGCGGCAGCCCTTCACACTGACCACCCTCACCTGGTTATTCCCGTCCTTCCCCCCGCTCTCTCTGGTGGCTTTTCCGGCGAAGGCCGTGGTGGGTCCGGTGATCTGCCGGAGCGCGCTTGCGTGCGCGAGGACCAGGCCGTCGACGGCGCGGCCGCCGTGGCCGGGTCCGGGATCCCGCTGGCTGGGGCCGACCCGCTTCGCGGTGAAAAGCTCACCAAGTCACCGGTCGACGAGCAGGAGCAGGCAGGCGGCGTCGCCGCTGGTGCTGGTGCTCGGCTGACGGTCGTGGGTGGTGGAAAGACGCGGCAGCAGGGGCTGCCGGAGCTTCCTGCCGATCTTGACCTGCGGGTGGCTCTGGTGCCGGTGTCCTGGCTCTGGCGGGGGCTGAACCGTTGGCAGCAGGACCGCGTCGTGGAGGCCGCGAAGCTGGAGCTGGCGCAGCTGCGCCAGGTGCTGGAGTGGTCGGGGCAGGCCCCGTCGGTGCTGGCCGCCCGGCTGACGTCCCGGCTCGAGGAGACCGGCGGCGAGGCCCTGATTGCCAGCCCGTTCGGCTGGATCACCCGCCGCGGGCTGGTGCGCCGGCCGTCGTGCTCGGACGAGCGGTGCGACGACGGCGTCCGGCTCGACACCGGCGCCGACTGCGACAACTGCGCCAACATCCTGCACTCCCGGAGGGCGTGGGGGGTGCGGATCGCGGCCGAGGTCGACCAAGAGCTGCCCGGCCTGGAGACGGACGCCCGGTACCGGGAGATCGAGGCCCGGATGCGCCGTCACGCCGAGGCCGAGGCCGCCGACTTCGTGGCCCGGCAGGCCGAGGCCCGGGAGCGGGCGGAGCAGCGTGCGGCGGCCCGTGCCGAGGCCGAAGCACAGGCCGCCATCGAGAGGGAGCGGGCGGCGGCCGAGGCGGCGGTCCGGCAGGCCGTGGCGTGCGAGGACTGCGGCCGGGATCGTTCGGCCGGGCTGTGCGAGGCGTGCGACCACCGGCGGCAGGCCGAGGTCCTGATCGGCGAGGCCGGTCTCCTCGCAGCCACCTGGTCGGCCGACCTGACCGACCCGGCCGCCGTCGCGGACGTCGCCGCCGAGGTCCGTACGGCCATCGAGGACGCCATTGCCGCCGCGTGGGAGCAGTTCCAGCAGATCACCGACCCGGAGGTCCTGGAGGCAGCTGGCTCGGACGCCGTCGAGGACGCCGCCGCGCACAACGCCATGCTGACCGCCGAGAGGACGACGCGGAGTACCGGCACCAGGCCCTGGTGATGCTCGGCCGCAGCGAGGACGCCCAGGCCGAGGCCCGCAAGGCGTACGCCACCGAGCGCGCCAAGCCCTGGTTCCAGGCCCTGCCCGACAGCGACGACGCCCTGCGCGCCGCGACCGAGGCCGCCGCGAAGGCCCAGACCCGTACCGGCGAGCACCTGCTCGCCGTGCGGCTGGAGCAGCTGCGCACCCAGGCCCGCCCCGAGCCGGCCCGCCCCGCGCCGTGGTCGCAGCGCCTGCCCGAGCTCGCCGCCCGCCCGCTGCACGGCGAGACCTTGGAGGTGATCGCGTGAGCTCCGCACCGGAAACGAGCGGTGTCGACCTTGCCCGGCAGGCTCTCCTCGCCGCCCGCGAGGCGGCGAAGGCGAGGAGGACCGAGGCCCGGCAGAAGCCGAAGCGGCGCACCACCACCGTGGTCCGCAACGGCCGCGCGCCGCTCGCGTTCGGCACGGCGATCGAGATGATGACGACCGAGGGGGGGGCCTGGTCGCCCCGGCCGCCGGCGGCCGCGGTGAGGATGGTGTCACACCGGCCTCACCGCGGCCGCGCCCGAACTCGCCGGGCACGTGAAGGCCACGGGGTTCGACGAGGAGTCCCGCCGCCTGGACGTCGTCCCCGACGCCCCCGCGTACGGCACAAAAGTCCGCTGGATCGCGCCGAATCTGATCGCGGCCGCCAACAGCGCGGTGCCGAGGCGAACGTCCGGGCCGTGCACATCCTGGCGCCCTCCGCCCGCGCCACCACCACGGTGACGTCGTCGGCGGCCGCCGACGGCCCGGCCCTGCAGCGGGTCGTTCCGGCCGGTCCGGTGAAGACGCGGGAGACCGCGTCCTCCGGCTACCGCCGTGCCCTCGAAGCCCACCGCGCGGTCGCCCCGCCCCGCCAGGAGGACCCGGCCCTGGCCGCCGCCGTCGAACGGCAGGAACAGGTCCGCCGCGAGCTCGCCGACCGCGTCTTCTCCGACGTCGGCCAGGAGGACGAGGTGCCGCCGTCCCTCGAGGACGTCCGCGCCCAGCAGCGCCAGAGCGCCGAAGCCGTACGCGCCGCCGCGATCCTGCGGGCCCGCGCCGAGCGCGCCGGACGGGACGGTGCCGCCCGCCGCGCCCGTGCTGCGGCAGTCCGTGCCGCCCGCGTCGAGCCGCTGGTATCCGCCGCGTGGCCCGTGCGGGCCCGCTCGGCCCGCACCCAGTTCCGCAGTGTCTCCCGGCTGATCTCCAGGTCCTTGCCGACGCCCTCGAAAGTGTGGCTCGGGTCTGACAGGTACAGCGCGACAGCGTCCGCCTTGAACTCCGCCGAATACACCTTCATCACCATGCGTGACATCTCTTCCTCCGGACCCTCAAGGTCCAGTGTCCAAGGTGTCCACGCTCAGGGGGAAAGGCCCAGAGAACCTTTCGGCACAACCTCATCCAGTCTGCAAGCTCGCCGATCTGGTCGACAGCCTGGAGGTTTCAGGACAACACCCCTCAGAGCGCTAGATATTCGATCACTTGATCGACCAAGGTGAGTGGGCCGTGAAGGCGTCTTCAGGCACCCGATGACCAGACCAACGTTCCGGGGGACACCATCAAATCCACACGACCCATGCGCCAGCTCGTTCTGGCGCTCCTAGCGACATCCGCCGTTGTTCTGCCCGTGGCCAGTCCGGCCGGCGCTACGGATTCGAGCCCGCTCACCGCCCGCACGTACTTCCTGCCCGTGGGAACTCCCGTGCCCGCGCCAGGAGCGCTCCGAGCGGCTGGCACCTTCGACCGGTTCCTCGACAAGGCCCGAACTGTAGAGGCAGCAACCACCCCCCGAGAAGTCGTCGGCCCGGCGGCTGGGTACGGCCGACGGGCCGCAGGCCTCTCCAGGACCGCACCCTCAGAAAGGCCAGCGGCTCAAGTGCCCCTGGCCGCAGACTCGCTCAGCTACCCCGAACCCGCGCGCACGATGACGCTGGACGAGTGCAAGAAGAACATGGGGGGTAACGCCCAGGTCTACATCAAGTCCCGCTTCTCGGTGTGCACGGCCCAGCAGGTCACCACAGTGTGGGCCACCAGCAACGGCACTGTCGGCACCAGCACGTACTACGTCTACATCCGCGGGTCGGTTCCCAAGGAGACCGATCGCACCATGACCTTCGACTACGACGTCACCGGCTTCACCGCCATCGGAACCACCGGCGTCGCCGGCCTGAAGATCGGCCTGAAGGGCACCGTTCCGAAGTCCTGGCCCTCCACGGCCAAGCCCGTCTTGGGCAGCACGCTGCCGGTCACCAAGACCTGGCCGCAGATGCAGGCGGCCCCCCACTACACACACACCCTGCGCTACGCGCCCGGCCAGGGCAACGGCTCCGGCGCCGCTGACGCCATCTTCGCCGTCTACCAGCCCGAAATCACCAGCACGCTGCCCGCAGGATGGATCGGGGAGAGCCCCGCCACCGGTAAGCCCTTCATGTTCGCCCCACGCTGGGACGCTGGCGCGTACCTCCGCAACTCCACCGGAGCCGGTAACCCCGCCAACAGGGGCGGCGCCGTCTTCAGCGTCGTCGCCACCTTGCAGTACAGCTCCAAGTCCGGGGCACCGGAGAAGGCGGTCGCCGATCACATCAAGCAGGCCTTCACCAGCCCCAAGACCACCAAGCCTCTCAACGCGCTCAAGGACGTCCCCGGCGACAACGTCGACCAGCCCCTCAACCGTCTTTACCTCGACCAGAAGCGCCACGACCGTAACCGCGCAGTCGCCGTTCGCGAGTGCAGGCGCTACTGGGGCGACAAGTACGCCGAGGGCGGCAAGGACTGTGACGAATTCCCCTTCGCCTCCACCAACCAAGGCGCGGCGATCGAGGAGTACGACGTCCACGTCGAGAAGAAGAACTACTCCGTCATGCCCTTGGACGCCGTACAGAACCGGGCAGCCGGTACCCTCCTCGCCGGCTTCTACATGAACAACCGCATCATCGACGGCCCTGACGACGCGTTCATCGTCAAGATCGACTGAACCGACGCGAGACCCGCCCCCGCCGCTTGACTGCGGCGGGGGCGGCCATGCCTCATTCCGCCTTTGGCCAGAAGTCCACCGCGTACTTCTCAACCCCGTAAGCGACCCCCTCCTGCTGTGTCACCCGCCGCACTTCATCACGGCCAGCGCACCCCACCCTGACCCGCCATAGCCCCAGAGACCCCAGAACAATGGTGTCCGGAGAGCGGCCATGGGTCGTGGACCAGATGGAGACCTCACCCGTGGTCGACTCAAAATCGACCTCGCCCTGCTCATCCCAGGCCCCGTTCGTCTCCTCCGGCTCCCCGTCCCACACCCTCACGAGCACATCCGCCGTATGGGTGTGCCCTGCACTGAAGACATCGAAGCGACGCACATGCTGCGTCAGAAACACACCGTCCACGTAGGCATCGTTGTACGGCACGGGCACTGCACTGTCGTCCGACTCCTGGAACGCAAAACTGTTGTATGCCACCCGCACGGCAAGCAACGTCTCGCTGACCACTCCGGCCATGGACCTCCTCCTCATCCGGCTCAGCTCCAGTGAACCGTCCAGCACACCGTTAGCACCAGCACCCCCCACCCCACCACCTCGCAAGCTGTGCGCGTCGCGGCGAACTTGGCCGCTGACCGTGAGTCGATCCGGTCCAGCGAGCGACACCTTCATATAGAACACGAACATAGACGCCCACCGAGAACGATCTGACGCCCACCCTTGCTACGCGAAAGAGAGATTTCCCCAATCCCGGTCGGCCCACTCACGACCGAGCACGATAGGTCGACTGAGCGAACGATCCCCATTCGGGCGAAGCTGTAGCAGGATGCCGAGATCGCGAAAGCTGGGCTCCCCCTTAGAAGTGAAAAGAAGCTCGTGTCCGCGATCTGCCATGCTGTCGATCCAGGGGGCAAGTTCGGACGGAGGCCTCCCTGTGAGGGAGGTGTCGCCGAAGTTGATCTGAGGACCCTTCAAGGGATCAACGGCGACAGCAGCCAACTTGAAACCATCTCGGTCCGCATAGTAGGCGGCGATTCCTACCGTCCGAAATTCAGCCCTGACCATCACTCTATCTGCCAGAAGCGTGGCGTCAGGGACCTCCAGCGCTGCAGACACCTCACCTCGATTCATTCCGAAAACCAGCGGCCCTACGGACAGCAGGGGCTCCAGCTGCCAATTCGGACGATCTTGAGAAATTGATTTCTCAAACCACACATCTTCTCCTCGCAACTCCCCAGACGATGCCTCCGCATACTACCCCCAAGAGGCTGCTATTCCCAAAACGCAAGTACGCGACGCCCTCGAGGAGTTCTGCCGAGCGAGAACAGGACAGAGGTCGGAATGCATCCCGTGACTCCTGCTTGATCAAACCGTGTGAAACTCTGAAACGCACATACCCCCCCCGTATAGAAGAGGGGTGCGGGGCGTACGCCTTCGAACTGCACGCCTGGCGGGATACCGGCGTCATCCCACGTGGAAACAAGTATGCGATATCGATGGACGAGCAACAAATAAAGGAAGCTACCGTCGTCATCAACAATAACAAGGGCGTGTGTGAGGGCAGGGATACCTGCAGCGACTTGGTGGAAGCCAGCCTCCCGAAAGGGCACACACTCACCGTGTATCATCCCGGCAAGGGTATTTTCGAGACGCTCACGGGCAAGGGGCCGGGCAGGCGGGGAAGTAATGATCGTTGAATTCTGGATCGATGGCGAAATGTGCCGAGTGTCCGAGCCGCATGAGGTGTAGATCGTCATTTCTCGAGCGCTGAACGAGCTTGAGGCGGAGCGAAAAGTGTCCGTCGGTTTCTATCCAGGGGCAATCGGGTCGTTCCACGTCTTTGACATTCCGGCAGGATTAGAGGTGCCAGAAACTGCCGAAAACTCCCTGATCGTTGGAGTGAACCGGGATACCGGGTACGGGGGGATGATCTGGTGGGGTGAGGAAGTCCCAGAAGATCCCGATCGGTTCTACTGGGTGGCTAAAAATAGGAATCCGCCGAATTTTGATCCACGCGTAACCGCTGACCCCGGTTACCCGTTGTGGTACGACAAGCGGAACGTGGTTCCCATGGAAGAAGTCAAAGCTGCCCTCGAGGAATTCTGCTTCAATGGAGGGAGGCGCCCGACGGTCGTTGAATGGGAACCCGGAACGGCAAACGGACAGCGACTGAATCCGGAAGAGTAGCCGGTCCATTTTCTGAGGCCGGACCGCAGCCTGCGGTCGGGCCTCGCCGCGCCGTCTAACTTGATCTTTAACCTGTGCGGCGTGGACGTGGGGTCGTTGACTTCTTCGTCCGTTGCTTTGCGGAGGTCGGTTTGCCGACGGTGTGCACGTCATATTGATCCGAAATGCTTTGGGTTCACTCGTTGAGGATGTAGCGGACGTGCGGGGCTTTGAAGTAACCGGTGACGACATGGGGCTGACGCTGTCGGCGGTGGGAGAGGCGGCGGGTTTCGGCGGCGAGTTCGCTCTGGTTCCTGGCCCGGTGGGTGTGGGGCAGGCTGCGTTTGAGGTCGGCGTTGACCGGCTCGTCCGGGTTCAACTCGGGTGAGTACGAGGGCAGGAAGTGCAGCTCGATCTCGTCCTTGTGGTCGGCGATCCAGGCCCGGACGGCCTTCGAACGGTGGGCCGAGTGACGGTCCACGATCAGGTGGACTTTCCGGTCGAAGTGCCCCATGAGCCGGGCGAGGAAGCGACACATGACCTGCGCGTCGAAGGTGTCGGTGAAGACCATGAAATGTATCCGGCCCTTCGTGCTGATCGCGGACATCGCGTTCACGGAGAACCGGTTCCCGGTGCGGCGGACGACCGGAGTGGCGCCTTTGGCTCCCCAGGTGCGGCCGGTGACCTGGTCCGAGCGGATCCCGACCTGGTCGCCGAAGAGGACCTCGGTGCCGACATCGCCCGCAACTTTGCGGCGCGCTCGCAGGACTCCGCCCGGACATGCTGACGCGGGCTCGACTGCCTGCCGTCCGTCAGCGTGTGGCGGTCTCTCCCGTCGGTGAGCGCAGTGGTGCGGCGGAGTCGGGTCGCGAGGCGGGCTGGTCGGTGGCGCCGGCGGTGTTGCGTGTGCGCAGTGGCTGGCGGGCGGGGAGCCGGGCGGGGGCGCCGGGCCGGTTCGTCGCCGTGTCGAGGAGGGTGCTGATGCGGTCGGCGAAGTCGGGGCCGGGCATGGGGAGGTCGATCTCGGGCTGGCGGAGGTAGCCGGCTGCGACGGCGGTGGGGATGTAGGCCATGAGCTCGGTGACCGCGGCGGAGTACGGGCGGGTGGTGTGCTTCGCGAGGTGGCGCAGGACGCGCAGCATGGTGGTGGTGGAGGCGGAGGTGACCTGTCGGCCTGCTGGGTGCCAGGTCGGGCCTGCCGGCTGGGTCGGCTGGGGCGTGTGGGGGGAGTCGTCGGCTGGGGTGTGGACGTCGTCGGTCTGCTGGTGCCACCAGTCGGCTGCGTCCTTCTCGCCCAGGGCCAGGTGGTGGAGGTAGAGGCAGTAGGCGGCGGCGGGCTGTCCGGCGCCTGCGGCGTACTCCCACCAGAAGCGGGCGCCGTCGTCGGTGTCGGTGAGCTGCAGGACGCACGCGAGGACCATGGCGCTGCGGGGCTCGGGGAGCTGCTCGGTGACGAAGTGGGCGACGTCGTCGACGGGGGTGTGGGTGACGAGGGTCTCGCACAGGGCTTTCAGGTCTTCCGCGGCGGCGGTGAAGGCGCTGCTCTTGGCGGGCGGGCCGTCGGCGGGGAGGCGTTCGGGGGAGGCGGTGCGGGTGGGCGGGACGATGTCCCGGGGCACTGTCCGGTCCCGGACCAGCAGGGCCCGGGAGAGGATCTCTTCGATGCATGTCATGCGGTGTTCCCTTCGGTCTCGGGGGACGGGCAGATGACGCCCTCCAGGAAGTGGGCGGCGTGACGCTCGCAGGAGCGGACCGCGGCGAGCGGGACGCCCAGGAGGGCGGAGACGCCCTCGGGGTCGATCCCGTACAGCCGGCGCAGCACCATGACGTCGAGCTGCTGGTCGGGGAGCCAGCTCATGGCCTTGAAGAGCTGCAGGCTCTCCGCCATCTGGTCCACGCGCTCGGGCACGGTGGTCAGGCTCTGCAGGGCGACGGTGTCGAACGCGGCCGCGCCGAACTCGGGCCGGCCGTCGATGTGCGGGGTGCGGGCCATGACGGTCGCGCGCAGGGCGTCCCAGGCGAAGCGCCTGATGTCGGGGCTGGCGAGGGCCTCGTTCCAGCGCAGCCACAGGATGTCGTAGGTGTTGGAGACCGCCTTGTCGCGTTGGTCGTCGTCGAGGAAGACCTGGGCGTAGAGGCTGTAGTCGTCCTCCGTCATCTCCCGGAACGCGCGAAGGTCCAGGGGCGGGGACTGAGAGGTGGTCACCGAGGCCTTGTCGACCCAGTCGGTGGACTTCTGCGCCTCGAGCGCCGCCTGGCGCCACAGCCGGTACAGGGGCCAGCTGGGGAGCCGCAGCTGGACGGACAGGCTGAGGATGATCTCCCACCGGGGATACAGCCCGGTTCCGCGGAGCAGCTCGGAGATCTTCGACTTGTGGAGGGGGACCTTGCTTCCGAGGTCGCTGAGGGTCAGGCCGCTCTTCAGGTAGGTGTAGCGCAGCGGCTCGAGCCAGGCGCGGTGCACGCTGCCCACGCCGTCCGCGATCGGACCGAGCTTGCGCCCGGGCCGCAGCGGCGCCGGGTCGGGCGGTTCGATGGGCGTCGTCACGGGGTGCTGGCCTCCTTCTCGGGCACCGTGGTCACGCGGTGGTCCGGGGGCGGCCCGGCCTGAGGGCGGGCGGCGCGCACGATCTGCTGCACGACGAGCCCGAGGACGGGTGCCAGCGCGGCGATCGCGGCCGCCTGTCCCATCGCCGCCATGACGACGCTCCAGGCGAGCACCGTCGCGGTGATGATCAGTATGTGCTTGAGCCTCATGCACAACTCCTTGGTGTCGGCCGGTGCTCCACGGCCCATCCGGCAAGCCGTGGAGCTCTCCGGAGCGCGGGTGCCGATCCGCTCTCCGGGAGGGCAACCAGCATGTAACGCAGGGGAGTTGTCACGCCACGTGATCATGGAATCACGGAACAATGACAGTCGCTGCGCGCCCACGGGCTGCACGGAGACGACCATTCCGGTGCGCATCGAGCACGAAGGCCGCGCGTGCGGGTAGAAGTTCCCGGTTTTCCTTGCAATCCCCTGCCAGAGGCACGTCAATGGATACAGGACACCGTTGGTGTCGGCCTTCCATCCGGGAGGGCTCGCTCCCGTGCCGAGATCGATAGGGAGCGAGCGTGCCGCTCTCGCCTGGCCGGGCTTAGAGGCCAGGCGAGAGCGGACAGTCCCCACGCGAGGACGACAAGACCGTAGCCGAGGACACTGACACCCGACCCCGGCCCGACGCCGGTCAACTCCTCGAGCCGCAGGCGGCTTTGAGCCCTTCACGCCTGCCCGAGCCGGGGGCGCGCGGCACTCGGCACGCGGGCTGCGAGTGCACTCCTTCCGGTCGGTCCGAATGCCGGGCGGCTCCGCACTCGACGCAGGACGGCGTTTCGTCGGCAGACCGGGAGGCATCTCGGACCCTTGGCCTGTCCCGGACGTTCACGACGATGGACAGCACTGCACGCGCATCAGGCCGACGCGTCGTCGATGAGGTGCATGGCGGCATGGACGCGCTCCAGGCCGCCGTCTCCGAGGCCGTGTCCTCGAAGGCGGCCGAGGCCCAGAGCATCGTCGAGGTAGGCGCGCAGAGCCGCCACGCTGTGAATCTGACCGGAGTCCTGTAGGCAGTGCAGGACCCGGTGGCCCAGGGCGTCGTGACCGAGGAAGTCAGCAAGTTCCAGGTCAGAGGCACTGAGACAGGCACACTGGAAGCAAGGAGGCTTTCGCCGCTGCTCCTCCTCCGCCCGGCTGAGCAGGCGTGCGAACTCCTCCGGGTGCGCCGCGATCAGCTGGCTGATCGCCGCCACCTCCGGCTCCCAGGAGGCCCCGCCCTGTACGTGCCGAGCGTCCTGGAGCACGCCGCCGAGCTGCTCACCAGCCTGTGGGCCATCGGCGGTGACCACTCCGTGCCGCCCGCCCGGTGGAGTTGGACAGGGAACATGGCTGCCGCTGGCCATGCCATCGCCGCGAAGAGGGCGATGCCCTGTAGGAGCCGTCTGGTCCCGGGGCAGTGGGTCCGTTGGCAGTTGAACTATCGGTTCAGCGCCTTCGCTGTCGGTCAGCGCGTCCATCACGGCTTGTCCGGCCTTGGTGGGGCGGAGTGATTCGCCCCGGCGGGGGCGGCGGAGTATCCGTAGACGAGCAGTTCGCGTGTGCGCGACCGGCTGCTGTTCCGCCGCTGTGCCCCGGAACAGGAGGACCAGGTCGGGCGGCACGAAGCCGTTCCTGCCGTCCTGCGGCTCCGAAACAGGTAGGCCGTTCAGGATGCGTCCGGCTTTCGCCAGGTCGTCAGTGCGCCAGGTCTCCATTGCGTCCAGGAACTTTGCCAGGTCCCCGACCTGCTGTGTCAGCTGTTCGCTTAGTCGGTCACGCTCCCCCCGGCTACCCAATCCCCGTGGCACGGGGATCGGCTTGCCGACGTACCAGCCCACGAGCTCGGGCAAGTTGGCGATCTCGTTCGACCTGATGTAGACGGCTGGCCTCACTTTGGTCTGCTCGCCCTCAGACCTGGCCAGGCCGGCCAGGACGATCAGGGCGTTCGTCTTATCGGCAAAGGCCGCCGTCTTCTGCTCCAGCTCCCTGCTGCGGTCCGAGTCCCGCAGGTCGCTGCTGCGGTCCGGGTCCGGCAAGTCGGCGAGCGGCAGCCCCGCCTCGGCCGCATAGCTGCGGACATCGGTCGCGGAGGGAAGCTGGCCCTTCACCTCATCGGCGAAATCGTCCGCGAAACCGTCCAGTACCCGTTGGTCCTGCCTGTCGTCCGCGGCGGCGAAGCCGGCCACGGCCCGGCCCCAGCCATTCTGGCAAGTAGAGGCGTGGGGCGAAACCAGAAGAGCACTGCCAGGCTGCCGAGGTAGAGGACCGCGGCTGCCAGCCATACCAGCATGCGTGTCCGGCGGCCTGCTCTTCCAGAAGAAGATCTTCACCTGGGGTCATGACGTCACGACGGCCACCGGCGGCACGCACAAGTGCGACGGCACCAACGGCGGCGCCAACCCGTCGAAGGTCCCGACCCCGACCGCCGCCCTCGACCACGCGGCGAAGCGGAACGGCTTCACCTGGGACGGCACCTGGTACGCCTCCTTCGACGACTACGCGGTGGACACCGTGAAGGGCGTCAGCGGGGGCGGCTCGGCGTACTGGAGCATTGCCGTGAACGGCACCCCGACACCGGTCGGCGGCTGCCAGTTCGAGATCGAGAACGGTGACCAGGTCTCCTTCACCTGGACGTCGTTCTGACGATCGTCGTTCCGAAGGCGTCCCGGGTTCCCGGAGCCCGGGGCGGCCCGTTCGGAGGGTCGAGCGGTCGGAGCCCGCGCCTGGCGGACCCGCGGGCGGTCTGAACCGGCGTACGGACGCATCGCCTACGATCGGCTGCGTGTGTGCTGAGGTGATGGTCGCGGAGGACGACGAGAAGCAGGCGGAGCTGGTGCGGCGCTATCTCGAACGGGAAGGGCACTCGGTCACCGTCGTGGGCGACGGACGGGCGGCGCTCGACCGGGTCCGGGAGCGTGAGCCCGACCTGCTGATCCTCGACGTCATGATGCCGCGCACCGACGGGCTCGATGTCGTACGGGTCCTGCGCGGCGAGGCGCGGGAGCTGCCGGTGCTGATGCTCACCGCCCGGTCCACCGAGGACGATCTGCTGCTCGGGCTCGACCTCGGTGCCGACGACTACATGACCAAGCCGTACAGCCCGCGCGAGCTGATGGCGCGCGTGCGCACGCTGCTGCGTCGCACCGGCCGGGCGGGGACGCCCGCCGCCGACAACGGCCGGGTCCTCTCCGTGGGCGCGCTGCGGGTCGACGCCGACCGGCACGAGGTGACCGTCGACGGGACGCCCGTGGAGTGCACGCCCGGGGAGTTCCAGGTCATCGCCGCCATGGCCGCCGAACCGGACCGGGTCTTCACCCGCCCTCGACTGCTCGAGAAGCTGCACGGCTTCGACCGCTACGTCAGCGATCGCACCGTGGACATGCACATCATGAACCTGCGCAAGAAGATCGAACCCGAGCCGCGCACCCCGGCCCGTCTGCTCACCGTCTTCGGTGTCGGCTACAAGCTGACCGACCCGGCGAAGGGCGCGCGGCGTGCGACGTCGTAGCCGCACGGGCCGCTCGCGGTTGCCCTTGCGCAAGAGTCTGCTCGGGCGCTTCCTCGGTGTCTTCGCGCTGGTCGCGGCCTGTTCGGTCGCCGCGACGGCATGGCTCGCCGCGCAGACCACCACGGGAGCCCTCGAACAGGAGCAGGGCCAGGCCCTGGCGGACGACGCCCGCATCTACGACACCCTGCTCGGCTACGCGGCGACCCACCCCCGATGGGACGGCGTGGAGGGCACGGTCGAGGACCTGGCCTCCCGGTTCGGGCGCCGCATAGCGGTCGCCACTCAGGCCCGCGAGATCCTCGCCGACTCGGCCGGCAGCGCGGGGCCGCAGCTGCCCAACCGGCCGTCGGCGGTCGTCGATCCGCTGTCCTTGGACTGTGCGCTGTCCAAGGACAGCGGATCGAGCGCGACGGACCGCATCGACGCGCGGGCCGTCGGGCCCTTCCTCCTGCCGCCTTCGGAGCGGAGTGAACTGCGGGAGATGACGGACCGCGTCGTGACGTGCCTTCGCCGCATCGGCGAGAACGTCAAGGTGACGGAGGGTCCGTCAGGACGCCCGCGCATCGAACGGGGCGACACCCCCGTCGAGCGTGTCGTAGGGGACGACTGCCCCACCGACGGGCTCGACGCCGCCACGAAGACGGAAGCCAAGGCCCTCGAAGCCCTGACGAAGCTGACCAACGCCTGCCTGAGCCGCCAGGACCGTCCCGGCATCAGGTTGAACTCGGACCTGACCTGGCACACCGGCCCCGTCGCCGTCCCCACGCCCGTGCCCGTGCCCGCACCGGGCGAGTTCGACAGGGCGGCCGACCAGGCCATCGGCTCGTGTGTGAACACGGCACGGCGCGAGCAACTGAGCTCGTACGTCGCCCAGCCGGCGCTGCTGTTCATCGGCGACCCCGCCCGGGGCAGCGTCCCCGGCTTCGACCTGTCCGCGACGAGCACCGCCCGCATCGCCGGCGCGGCGGCCCTCGTCCTTGCCCTCACCATCGGCGTCTCGATCCTGACCGGACGCCGTCTCGTCCGCCCGCTGCGCGCGCTGACCGGCGCCGCGCAGCGCATGAAGGAAGGCGCCGAGACCACTCCCATCGCAGTGCACGCCGACAACGAGATCGGCCAACTCGCCGCCGCTTTCTATGAGTTGGCTGAACATCGGGCCCGTCTGGAGGCGCAGCGCAAGGCGATGGTCAGCGACGTCGCGCATGAACTGCGCACCCCGCTGAGCAACATCCGCGGCTGGCTGGAGGCCGCTCAGGACGGTCTGGCCGACACCGATCCGGCGCTGATCGCCTCGCTCCTGGAGGAGGCGGTACAGCTGCAGCACATCATCGACGACCTGCAGGATCTCGCGCAGGCGGACGCCGGCGCGCTGCGTCTGCACCCGGAGCCGGTCAACGTGGCGGACCTCCTCGGCCAGGTCGCCGCCGTCCATCAGGCCGAGGCCGAGCGCGCCGGTGTGACCCTTTCCGTCGAGACGCCCGAGCCCCCACCCGCGCTGACCGCGGACCCCGTCCGGCTGCGGCAGGCCGTGGGCAACCTGGTCTCGAACGCCGTACGCCACACCCCGCGCGGCGGACGGGTCGATCTGCGGGCGCACGGCGAGCGCGTAGGCGACGGGCCGGTGTCCGACGTCGTCGTGGAGGTCGCCGACACCGGCAGCGGGATCGCCACCGACGATCTGCCCCATGTGTTCGACCGGTTCTGGCGTGCGGAGAGGTCCCGCAACCGGCGTACCGGCGGCAGCGGTCTGGGCCTCTCGATCGTGCGCAAACTCGCCGATAGCGGGGCACTGGGTGAAGGGGGACGCGGCGAGGGACGGGGTCGCGCGCTTCGCGGGCCGGGCGAGGGACGGGGAGGCGATCCGCGCGGACACGG
>NZ_JBFAYB010000135.1:0-17055 GCF_040681075.1 Streptomyces sp. NPDC051907
CGCTCGCGCCCCCCTCCCGCCCCTACCTTCCTACCCCCCCCCGCCCCCCTCGCCCCCCCCCCCCCCCGCGCCGGCGGGCGGGCCCGGCCGGGGGGGCGGGGCCCCCGCCCCCCGCGGGGGGGCCCCCCCCCCCCGCCGCCGGAGGGGAAGCCGACTCCGACCAAGGAGCAGATCCTCACGGTCCTCGACAGTGGCCGCCAGCCGGTCGCCACCCGGCCGGAGACGCTGCTCGCGTGCGCCCGGCTGCACGGCCTCCAGGAAGGCCGCATGACGGCGGACGAGGGCGCGCGCTGGGCGCGGACGGTCATCGACTACCCGGCGGCGGAGCGGCTGTTCGACCGGATGGCCGAAGGCGGGCTCATCGTCGGCCGGGAGGCGTGGCAGTGGAAGGAGATGGGGCTGCCCCTGACGGGCGTGCAGGGAGCCGCGACGTACTACGCCACCGCCCGCCGGGCGGTGGCCGTCGCGGACAAGAAGGCCAGCGTCCAGGACGACGACGCCTGGGAGCAGGCCGGTGAGCTCGCGGACACGATGCTCCGCGGTCGTCACCCCGAGGAGTTCGAGCGGCTGCGGCGCGAGGCGTACGACGCGCTCCGCAAGGGAGAGGCGACGCCATGACGGACGAGGAACTGGAAGAGCGGCTGGCTCAGGTCACGTCGGCGGCGAAGAGTCCACATGGCGTGGTGCACCCGCTGCCGCACGGAGACAGGGTCTGGCACTCGGGCCAGCGGTGGGCGGCCACGGTGCCCGGCGGTACCGCCGTGGTGGTGGACAGCGAGCCGCAGCGCGACGGCTCGTGGGAGTACGACGTGCTGGCCTGCCGGGACTTCTCCCGGCGGCCGGGGCCCGGCAACCCCATGGACCGGCCCACACGCTGGCCGGGCTGGGCTCTGCGAATGTCGTGTGACTTCGTGGAGCGCGTACTGGGCGGGGCGATCCACGCAGATGAAGAGGAGGGCACGGTATGAGCGACTTCGAGGACGTGTTGAGCAGGGCGCTGCTGTCGAGGCGGCGCGCCCTGCGCCTGCACCTGCCGGAGCAGTTGGCGCAGGTGACCAATGAGGCGTACGCCAGGGCGCTGGAGAACGTGATCGGCCTGACCGCCGGATCGCACGAGGAGGCGGAGAAGCTGGTGATGGCGGTGCTGGCGCCGATGCTGCTGGCGCCGCGCGACCTGCTCGCCAGGGACGGCCTGGACGCCAAAGTGTTCACCGACCGGGGCTGCCCGTGGGCGCTGCTCCGGCCGGACGGGGAGGTCGTGTTCTGCGACGTGCTGGACCCCGTCAACGTGGACGAGCAGGGCAGGCCGGTCGGCTGCAAGCACGAAGAGCCGGACCTGCACGAGGCGCACCACCCCGACGGCTACCGGTTCCACGAGTCCGACTCGAACGCGATCCACGTGCCGACCTGGAGGGGTGAGGCATGAGAGGCCCGAAGTTGCTCGTGGTGGACTGGGACTTCTTCTTCCCGAACCCGGCGATGAGCGCCCGGTTCGAGGAGTTCGAGCACGTCGCCCTGTACCTCTGGGACCACAGCGAGACCCCGTTCCACCAGTCGCAGCTCGTCTGGTCCAACCGCGCCAGCGGGTTCCTGTCCAACGGTCTGGAGCTGCCGCAGGTCGCCGGGTGGGAGGGGTTCTGGGACCGCTTCGAGTGGAGCGAGGACGGCGTCAGCCTGTACTACGGCGACAGCAATCTGCACGCCGGGCGCATCATGCCGAGCACCCTCGGGCTGGACGAGGAGTGGGGGTTCGAGGACCGGTGGGATCTGGTCACTCTGTACGACGCCCACCACGACTGCGGCTACACGGCGACCGGCTCCTTTGAGGCGTGGAAGGCGCGCGGCGTGCTGACGTGCGAGGACTGGATGCTGCACCACTACGACATGGGCTCCCGCCTGGAGGTGATCTACCCGGCCTGGCGCGGCGAGGTGGGGCGCGTGGAGCCGGAGCCGCTGGTCCCCGTGGATCGGCGGGTGGACGACGGCTCCCGCTCGGAGCACGTGTACGACGCGATCTACCTCTGTCGGTCCGGGGCGTGGGTGCCGCCGTGGTGCGACGAGCAGTTCACCGCCTTCCTGGAAGCGGCCCCACCCCCGTGGGTGACGCTGATCGAGGACGACGACTGGGAGCACCCCCGCCCGGACGCGCTGGAGATGGCCCAGGAGAACGCGGCGCGGCGCGCCATGTACGACCGGATCAAGAAGGGGCGGACCGCATGACCGCCAGCGAGGGTCCGGCGACGGACGTCGACCAGGCCGTGGAGCAGGTCGCCGACGAGGCGGTCCGGTTCTACCGAGCCCGCAACAAGCTCCTCAACGACGCGACGTTGTACGTCGAGCGGGTGCACTACAACGGCGTGGTCGAAGGCCTGCGGATTGCCCTGTGCCTGCTCAAGGGCTGGGAAGTAGAGGAGGAGAGCGACAAGGAAGGCGCGGCCGATCAGCTCGTGACGAGCCGCTGGCAGGAGACCTACCCGGAGGAGTGGACCAAATGACCGACCAACTCATCGCACACCTGGGAGCGGACGCATGACCATCACCAAGCTGACCCTGCCGCCGGTACGCAACCTCGCCCCGTACGGCTACAACGAGCCGTGCCATGTGGAGGACGAGAGCTACCTGCGCGAGATCGAGGAAGCGATCTCCCGGTGCAGGGTGCTCTCCTGCGTCACCGGCGGCGAGCGCCACCACGGCGGCGGCCGCCAGCAGGAGGTGTCCGTGACCTGTTTCAGGGACCCTCGGGCGGCCGAGGTCCGCTACGCGGTGGAGGTCTGGAACGACGGCCGGAACGGCAGGTACGACTACGCCGACCGTGAGGCGGCCGACAAGTGCGCCGACGAGTGGATCTGGTCGATCAGCCTCCGGCCCACCGGCCGATAAGAGGAGGGCGCGGCCGACCAGTTCGTGGTCGGCCGCTGGCAAGGGCAGTACCCAAAGGAGTGGACCGCATGACCGTCTACACGTTGCACCGGCTGTCGCTCGGTGCCGAGACCGTGACGCCGATGGAGGAGTTCCCGTCTGTGGAGCGCGCCAGCGTGGCGCTCCAGACCCGCGCTCGGAAGCAGGCCAGCCCGGCGTACTTCATGAGCAGCGGGCAGTCCGGCCCGGCCGGGTCGGATGTGGCCTTCCCGGGGGCGGACCTGACGGGCTACATGGTGGTGTGGCGCAGGGCGGCGCACAAGATGCCGCCCCGCCCGACCGACACCCCCGACGAGCTGTGGCTGCTGACCGAGAGCGGCGCGGTGCGCCGGGAGGCATGGGACGAGGAGAAGCACAGGATGCCCGAGACGCCGACGCACACGGCCGTGGTGCCGGAGATCGCACCCGGCACGACGATCGAGATCGACCTGTCCGCCGGGCGGAAGCACCCGCCGCAGCGGGCGATGTGGATCACGTACTGGCTGAACGGCCGGATGGCGCTCAAGGAGGTGTACGCCGGGGAGTGCCAATGCGGGAAGGGCGAGCTGCACGAGCGCGAGGTGATCATCCGTGCGGCCATCGCCCGGCCGGAGGAGTTCAATCTGCCGGAGGGGACGGCCGTATGGGCGGTGAAGGTGGCGGCGCCGGACCCTGGGGCGGCGCAGAAGCTGGCGCGAACGGTGGCAAAAGGACTGGGCTGGGATCTGAATCCGGTACTGTCCGAGACGGAGGGTTCAAAGTGAGCCAAAAGGGGCGTGATTAGCGCCACCTTAGAAGCCTTTGACCTGGGCACGGAGGAAACGTATTAAGTTTCCTCCGTGACCTACTGCACCGAGTTGCCGAATAGGCGACGACATTGCCGATCTGCGCAGATTGATTGCGGAGAGATGGCCGCCCTGGAAACGGGCGGCCTGCCCACGGAGACAATGACCGGAAAAGTTTCCTCCGAGTTCTGTGAGAGCGATCGTAAGCCGCGGAGGCCCGCATGACCTCCGCCGCCCCTGTCGCCCAGCCGCTCTCGGCAGCGATCGACGAGTACCTGGAGTGGGCCACGGTCCACGCCTTCAAGCCGGGCTCCGGCACCCCGCGCACGTACCGCATCAAGCTGAACATGTACGCCAAGCGCTTCGGCCACCAGACCCCCGTCCGGGAGATCACCGGCCAGGACTGGTACAAGACCTGCGGCCACTACTGGGCGCAGTCGGCGGCCGAGACCTACAACTCCGGCCGCCGCGCCGCCATTTCGTTCCTCAAGTTCTGCCGGGACTGCGAGCCGCCGCTCACCACGGCCGAGCCGCCCAGGCTCTGGACGCCCCGGCCGGTGCCGACCGACCGGTCCCGCGCCCTTCCTCAGTCCACCGTGGCTACGTTCTTCAACCCCGACCGGTACCCGCTGCGGGAGCGGACCCTGTGGTCGGTGCTCTATGACAGCAGCGAGCGCCTTTCGGCCACCCTGAAGCTGAACGTACCCGACCTCGAACGCGGGCAATGCTTTGCGCCACTCAGAGTAAAGGGCGGTGACACTCGGTATATCGTCTGGACTCCGCCGACCGACGAACTCCTGTGGGAATACATCGGGAACAGGACGTGTGGCCCTGTATGGCTGGGTGAAGTTCAACCTTGGAATTGGCGCGAAAGGCCCGAAGAGGACAAAGGGCCGGACAACCTGTACCGGCTCACCGCCCACCGCGCGCGGATCGTCTACAAGGAGCTGACCGGCATCGCCCGGCCGCACCGCATCCGCCACTCCCGCCTGACCCACGTGGGCGGGCGCGACGGCACCAGCTCGGCCATGCTGCGGGCCATCTCCGGTCACCTCACGGACAAGATGGTCAGCCGCTACAGCCAACCCGGACCAGAAGAGGTCGCCGCCTTCATGGTGCAGGTCGGCAGCCTGATGAGCCGCTAGGCTGGCACCAGTCCGGGCGTCCCACTCCAGCGCGCGGGCCCCACCGGCTCCGCCCCCCGGCCGAACTCCCATCCACCGGGGGGCGCAGTCTTGTCCACGCGGATGGGCATCATGGGTCCATGGGCGTACGGATCGACATCACCTTCAACGAGCCGGAGATCGAGCGGCTGCTGCGCTCCCCGGACGGCGACGTCGCACGGCTGGTGCGCCGCGTGGCCGACCAGACGGCGAACATCGCCCGCGCTATCGCCCCCGTGGACAACGGGCCCCTGCGCGGCTCGTTGCGGGTACACATGGAGTACACCTCCGGCCACGTGAAGGCATGGGTCTACACCGGCCTGGAGTACGGGCTGTACGTGCACGAGGGCACCGGCGTCTACGGGCCCAAGGGCCAGCCCATCCGCCCCAAGCGCGGGAAGTACCTGGTGTTCGAGGCGCGCAACGCCCGGACCACCGCGCCCGGCCGGGGCAACCTGGTGTTCGCGCGCCAGGTGCGCGGCCAGCGCCCCAACCGGTACCTGCTCAACGCCCTCCGCGCCGCCTCTCCCTGGCCCGTCAACGACTCAGTGGTCTACACCTAGACCGCCGGGCCCATCGCGGGCGTGAAACCGAGTGGGCTGTCTGGCAGGCTTCCGGCATGACCGACTCTGCAGAACGTCCCGCCGCGCCCGGAGAGTTGTGCACCTGCGGTCGTCCGGCCGTCCTCGTCTACAGCTCCGCCGAATTCGGCGACGTCGGCCACTGCGGCGTCGAGGGAAGCCAGGCCCGCCCCGTGCTGCCATGCCCCTGGTGCGGGAGCACGGAACCGCACGCTGCGCCCTGGGGCGACCCCGGCAAGTGCCCGGACTATCAGCTCCGCGCCCCGACCGGGCCGTCCTGACGGCAGATGGATGATGGCCTGCGCCCCGTTCTGCGTGGATCGTCGGCCCGGCCGCCCGGCCTCCCGCCCGGCCGGGTGGCTACGCTGAGTACATCCGCTGCTACGCACCGTGGGAGACACCGTGGCCGAGACCGCCCAGTTCGACTTCTACCTGGACGCCGACGACGAGTACCAGCCGGAACAACTACCGACCGGGGTCGTGAAGATGGGCGGCAAGGAGTACGTGGTCCGCTGCCCCAAGGACTCCCTGCCGATGCTCCTCGGGCGCATCCAGGCCAGGGCCCAGGAGGCCGAGGACCCGGCCCTCCAGGAGGAGGTGATCACCCAGCTCGTCGCCGCGTGCTTCGACCCCGACGACACGGCCGACATCGTGGAGCGGGTCATCAGCCCGTACGACCGCCACCTCTCCATCGCCTTCCTCGTGGACACGGTCCAGCGGGTCTACAAGCAGTACGCCCCCCTTCTCGACAAGGGGTACGAGGAGCTGGGCATCGAGAACCCGATCAAGCAGCCCGAGGACCGCAAGCCCAGCAGCAAGAAGCCGGGCGCGCGGAAGGCCGTGGCCAAGAAGACCACGGCCGCCGCGAAGAAGACGGCGGCCAAGCGCACGGCCGCCCGCGCCTGATGCACCGGCTGGGGCCGGTCGACTCCGGGCCGGTCACGTTCCGGCTGGAGGGCGAGCCGTACACCCTCCTCATCCCCGCAGATGGACTTGAGGTGTGCGCGTGGGCGGCGACCGGCAACTGGTTCCGGCTGGTGCCCGGCTCTCTGGACGAGCCCTCCCAGGACGCCATGTACGCCCAGCTCGGCGACGCGTACGGGCCGGTGGGCCTGCGGACGTGCTGGCGGCTGGCCATGGGCCTGGCGAAGCCCGTGTACGGGCTGGACTGGCACGTCGCCTCCCGCCTGACGGCGACCGCGCAGGAGCACTGGGACCTGTTCGCGGCGTGGACGGTGACGGTCGGCTTCGACCCGGCCGCCGCCCCCGCCCACCGCGTGTGCGCCGCCGCGCTGGCGTGGCTGCGGTCGGGGTGCCAGGAGGAGAAGGACATGCGGAAGCTGGACGCTCAGCTCTACGCCCCGCCCAAGGTCTCCCCGGCACGCGGCCGGACGCTGCGCCCCGGCTTCAGCAAGGCCGATCAGGCCGCCGCGTGGGAGAAGGCGTTCGGCGAGCTGGCGGGCGGAGGCGGGTGACTTCCTGACCGGGACGGTGACCGCCTGTAGCCTGGTGTCGCAGTACGTGATCGCCGCTGGTTGATGGGCCGGGCGAACCCTTGAGGTTCGTCATGCTCGGAGGCAGCGGTGGCAGGTGAGGTCGGGCGCGCGTCAGTCACCATCACCGCCGAGATCGGCACGTTCACCTCTCAGCTCAAGCAGGACCTCCGCGCCGCCGGTCGCGACGCCGGTGAAGCCCTGGACGAGGCGCTCCAGCGGGCGGTCCGCAACGCGGGCAAGGACGCCGGGCGGCGCATCAGCCGGGACCTGCGCAAGGCGATGCGCAACGTGTCGGTCTCCGTCAAGGTCGACCCCGACACCAGCCGCTTCCAGACCCAGCTCACCCGCGAGCTGCGCCAGCTCCAGGCCACCAGCATCCGGGTCAACCCGGACTCCGAGGCCTTCCGTACCGACCTCGCCCGCCAACTGCGCGGACTGGGCGGGGTGGACGTGCCGGTCGCGCCGGACACCACCCGCTTCCGTACCCAGCTCGACCGGGCGCTGCGCGGCCTGACGGCCAGCGCGGTCGTCACGCCGGACACGGTCCGCTTCCAGGCGGCCGTCACGGCGATGGCCCGCGCCACGACGGCCGAGATCCGCACGACACCGGACGCGGACCGCTTCCGGGCCAGCGTGGACGCTGCGCTGCGCGGCGTCACCGGATCCGTCCGCGTGGACCCGGAGACCAGTCGGTTCCAGGCCGCGCTCGACCGGGCGCTGCGCTCCGTGAGGGCCACGGTCGACACCGGCCCCGACGTCGCCCGCTTCCAGGCGGCCGTCACGGCGATGGCCCGCGCGACCACGGCGGAGATCCGCACGACGCCGGACGTGGACCGGTTCCGGACCACGCTGGACACGGCGCTGCGGGGGATGACCGGGTCGGTCCGCGTGGACCCGGACACGAGCCGGTTCCAGGCGCGGCTGAACCGGGCGCTGCGCACGATGGCGGCGACGGTGGTCACGACGCCGGACGTGGCCCGGTTCCAGGCCGCCGTGATCGCGATGGCCCGCACGGTCCAGGCGAACATCGTGGTCACGCCGGACGCGACGACCTTCCGCGCCCGCCTGGACGCCGTTCTGCGGGGACTGGCCGCGCACGTCCGGGTGGACCCCGAGACGAGCGCCTTCGCGACGCAGCTCCAGCGCGCGATCCGTGGCATCCGGCTGGACATCCCGGTGGAGCCGGACCTGACGGGCTTCCAGGCGCGGCTCCAGCGCGCGGTCCGCACGATGGAGGTGTTCGTCAGGGTCCGGCCCAACGTGGCCCGGTTCCAGGCGCAGCTCAACCGGGACCTGCGGGCGCTGGGCAACATCCAGGTGCGGGCGCAGGCCGACGCGACCCGGTTCCGGCGGGACCTGGAGCGGGCGCTCCGCGGCCTGCCCCCCATCTCCATCCGCGTGGATCCGGACCTGACGCGGCTGGACGCGGCGCTGCGGGCGCACAACTCGCCGACTCTGCGCGTCGACATCGACGCCGACACCAACCGCTTCTCGCGTGCCATGTCCCGCGTCACGGGCCTGGCCGGGAAGGTCGGCGGGGCGCTCGGGGGGCTCCTCAAGGTCGGCTCGCTGGCCGGGCTGTTCCTGTCGGCGGCGGCGGCCGTCGCCTCCTTCGTGGCGTCGCTGGCCCCGGCGCTGGGAATCATCGCCGCCGGACCGGCCGTCATCGGCGGCATGGTCGTGGCCAGTGCCGCCCTCAAGATCGCCCTCTCGGGGGTGGGGACAGCGTTCGGGGCGGCGCTCGGCGACGACGCCGAGGCCTTCACCAAGGCACTGGAGAAGCTGAGCCCCGAGGCGCAGAAGACCGCCCGCGAACTGCGGGGACTGAAGCCCGCGTTCGACCAGCTGAAGACCTCGGTCCAGGACGCGTTCTTCAAGCAGCTCACCGGCCAGATCAGCGGCGTGGCCAAGGCGCTCGGCGGTCCCCTCAAGACCGGCCTGACCAACGTCGCCTCGAACTTCGGGCTGGCCACCGCCCGGATCGGGAACTTCCTGAAGTCCGGGCAGGGCGTCAAGTCGGTCACGGGGATCATGACCGGCACCGATCAGGCGACCAAGGGCCTGGCCGCCGCGCTGGGGCCGGTCATCGCCGGGTTCACCAACCTGGCCGGGACCATCTCCGACGCCTTCGGCACCCGCGCCGGGAACGCCATCGCCGGGGCGGGGGCGAAGCTCGGGAACTTCCTGACCAACGCCTCCAAGTCCGGCCAGGCGGTCGCCTGGGTGGAGAACGCGCTCACTACTTTCCGGGAGCTGGGGGCGTTCGTCTCCGCGCTGACCGGCCTGTTCGGGGATCTGTTCGGGGCGCTGGCGGCCGGGGGCGGCGGCGCGCTGAACGGGCTGACGCAGGTGATCAACGCCGTCCGCGCCGCGATCCAGCCCATCCTGCCGCTGATCACCCAGCTCGCGATCCTGTTCAACTCCATCCTCGGCAACGCGCTCCAGGTCATCGGCGCGCTGCTCGGGCCGATCATCCACGCCCTCGCGGACGTCCTCACCCCGCTGATCCCGGTCCTGACCGGCGCGTTCAACGGCCTGGCGGCGTCGCTGGGGCCGGTCGCGGCCATGCTGGGCACGGCGGTCGGCGATGCGCTTCGCGCGATTCTGCCGCCCCTGGTGGCACTCGTCTCGGTTCTGACCGGCGCGATCGCCCCCGCCTTCGCGCAGCTCGTCGCCGCCATCGCCCCGTTCGTCGCCCAGCTCGGCGGCGCGCTGGCCCCCATCCTGACCCAGGTCGGCTCGCTCCTGGCCACGGTCTTCGGGGCGGCCATCCAGCTCGTCACGCCGCTGCTCGGACCGCTGACGCAGATCCTGGTCCAGCTCGTCCAGATCGTCACGCCGATCCTGCCCGTGATCAACCAGCTCGCGTCCGCCATCGGCGGCGCGCTGGCCCAGGCGGCGCAGTCCCTTACGCCCCTTCTTGTGGCGGTTGGTGGCGCTTTGACCCGGGTCGTGACCGCGCTGGTGCCGCTGGTCAACCAGATCCTCTCGGCGCTGCTGCCCGTGCTGCCGCCGGTGGTCGAGGCGTTCGACGCCATCGTCCAGGCGCTGCTCCCGCTGCTCCCGCCCATCGCCGAGCTGGTCGAGGCGATGGTCCCCATCGTCTCCGCGATGGTCTCCGTGGCCGCGCCGATCCTCAAGGTGGCCGCAGCGTTCGCCTCCTGGACGATCATCAACGTCGTCGTGCCCGTCATCAAGCTGGTGGTCACGGTGCTGGCCGGGCTGGTGTCCGGCATCGCCGCCGCGCTGCGGTTCATCACCGGCCTGCCCGGCATGATCGTCGGGGCGCTGTCCTCGTTCGCATCGATGATCGGCGAGTTCTTCACCGGCGCGTTCAACGGCGCGGTCGCCGCCGTCACCACCGGCATCAACGCCGTGATCGGGTTCTTCACCGCGCTGCCCGGCCGGATCGTGGCCGGGCTGGCGGCGCTGCCCGGCCTCCTCCTCGACGTGTTCACGTCGGCCGTGGCCGCCGTGGCCATCGCCCTCCTCACGGCCCTCGCCGGGATCATCTACGTCTTCACCGAGCTGCCGGGGAAGATCGTCTCCGCGCTGTCGTCGCTGGGCTCCATGATCATGAGCGTCTTCACCAGCGCGTTCAACTCGGCGAAGAACGCCGTCACCAGCTTCATCTCCTCGGCGGTCAGCTTCTTCTCCTCGCTGCCCGGCCGGATCGGGTCCGCCATCGCGGCCATCCCCGGGCGGGTGTCGTCCGTCTTCAGCTCGGCCAAGTCCCAGGCCACGTCGGCGGTCAGCTCGCTCGTCTCCGGCGTCACCAGCTTCTTCTCCCAGCTCCCCGGCCGGATCGTCTCCACGATCACCAGCATCGGGTCGCGGATCGCCGGGGTGTTCAGCTCGGCGGCCGCGTCGGCGCGGTCGGCGGTCAGCTCGCTCATCTCGGGCATCGTCGGGTTCTTCAAGGGCCTGCCCGGCAAGATCGCCGCCGCGATGGGCAACGTCGGCGCGACGATCGTCAACAAGATCAAGGCCGGTCTGCCCGGCCCCGTCCGCGACCTGCTCCCGTTCGCGGACGGCGGCGTCGTCACGGTCGCCACGCGGGCGCTGATCGGCGAGGCCGGCAAGGAGGTCGTGATCCCCCTGACCCGGCCGGACCGCGCGGTCCAGCTCGCCCGCGAGTCCGGGCTCCTGGGCCTGCTGGAGCGCAAGGGCGTCATCCAGCAGCACACCACCACCGTCAACGCGCCCGTCACGCTCCAGTCCAGGGCCACCGACCCCGGCCTGCTGGCGACCATGTTCGCCGGTGAGCTGACGCGCCATCTCGGCCCGAGTCTGCCGTAGGGAGCGCGATGACAGACACCTTCCCCGAGGCCCCATACGACCCGACCGCCCAGCTCGGCTGCGCCCTCACGTACAGCGCGGCCGTCCACTGGCGCGGGGGCTCCCGCGTCTACATCCCCCCGAACCTCCTGGACGACCGGCTGGCCGACGTGCAGTGGGAGCGGCGGCTGACGGAGACCGCGCCCGGCAAGATCGTGATCACCAAGGCGAGCATGGCCGAAGAGTGCTGCGGACTGCTCGGGGCGATCCACCCCTGGTGCCACGAGCTGAGCATCTACCGGGACGCGGAGCTGGTCTGGCAGGGCCCGATCACCAACGTCACCGAGGACATGTCGACGGTGACCATCGACGCCATGGACATCAGCGCGTGGCTTTCGCGGCTGGTGAACACCCACCTCCTGAACTACAAGAGCGGCGCGGACCCGGTCACCATCGCCCGTGCCTTCATCACCGCCAACCTCAACGACTCGGCCCTGTCCACGCCGACCAAGGACTGGCCGGGGCTGCTGCCGTACCTGACCACGACCGTGGCGAAGACGAAGGTGAAGCTGAACCGGCGGGCGGTGTGGTCGGACACGGTCCTGAACATCGTGAACAACATGGCGGCCAAGGGCTTCGAGTGGACGACGGTCGGCCGCCGTCTGGTGATGCGGCCCCCGGCCGGATCGTCCACCAGGGCGCGGGCGCGGCTGACCCCGGACGACCTGCCCGGCGGCATCCAGGTCAGCCGCGACGGCACCGACACCGCGACCCGCGTCTACGCCACGTCGCAGTCGAGCAACGAGAACGGCATCACCATGAGCACCGCGATCAAGGCGAGTTCCGCAGTCTGCGGGCGTATCGACCAGATCGTGCGGGACCAGCCGAGGGTCGACGTGGAGACCGACGCGGAGGAGAAGGCCCGCAAGGCGGCCATCGCCAAGCGGCGGGACGACCGGATCAAGGCGGAGCGGACCGACGCGAACAACGACCTGGACAACATCCTGGAGGGGCCGAACACGGTCGCCGAGAGGAAGGCCGCGGAGGCCCGGCGGAAGCTGCGCGACGACCGGATCGACGACATCCGCAAGGACTACGAGCAGGAGATGGAGGACAGCAACGACGGCATCGCCGCCGAGGAGCGGGCGGAGATCGCCGAGGTGCTGCTCACGGAGGCGAAGGAAGCCATCAAGGGCCGGTGGCCCACTCCGATCGGGATCACCGTCCAGGACGGCGCGCAGCTCTCCACGACCGCGCCTCTCACGGTGCGGGAGCTGGTCCCCGGGGAGCGGATCGACGTGGCGACGGTCGGGTACTGCCAGCAGATCACCCAGGCCATGCGCCTGTCGCGGGTGAGCGGGGCCTGGACGGACGGCGGCGAGGCCATCGGGATCAGCCTTGTGCCGCTCAGCGAGCTGGCGGAGGTGGACACCTGATGAGCAGGCGGGATGTGCCGGGGCGGATGGCGGCGGCGCGCGGGCCGGAGCGGGCGGCGCTGATGCTCGGGCGGGTCGCGGCCGGGGCCACCGGCGGCGGCTCCAGCGAGTTCCTGATCTTCGAGCACGGCGGGGAGCTGTACCGGGCGCTGCCGCACCCGGACACGGACGAGCGAGTGTGGGCGCGGTGGCCTTCGGGCGAGGCCGTGGCGTGCCCCTTCGGCGAGGTGGAGTAAGCCATGTGGGAGGGATACGCCGACCTGGCCGGGCAGGAGATCATCAACTCCGCCCGTGCCATCGCCTACGCGGGGAACGCCGGGCTGCGGATCGACTGCGAGCCGTGCGACAGCCTGACGACGGCGCTGGACGACATGCCGTACATGTCGCCGGTGGACGCGGACAACGAGGCCCCCTGGTACGACCCGGCCCAGCCGCAGTCGGGGCAGTTCCTCGGGGTGCTGGGCCTGGGGGTCACCGGCTTCCAGGCGAACCCCATCGCCCGGAGCCCGTCTGCGCTGATCGGTGACGGGTCGGCGCTGGGGGTGCTGCGCCGCACCCACCGGGAGGTGGCCTACACGGTGCTGCTGGTGGCGCAGAACGACGCGGCCCTGAGCTACGGACTGGAGTGGCTGGCCACGGCGCTGCGCGGCGGCGCGTGCACGAGCGCGACGTGCCGGGGCGACCAGCTCTGCATGTTCTCCGCCTGCCCCGGCGAGACGCTGGGCGGCGGCGACGACGGCGACACCGAGCTGCGGCACCTGTTCGACGTCGGCCTCCTGGAGGGGCCGACCGTGAACCAGACGCAGTACAGCAGCACCGGCCTGGTCATGGCGACCACGACTTTCACGCTGGCGGCGGGCAAGCCGTGGATCTTCCGCGAGCCCCTGGTGACGCTGACGGACTGGGTGGCCCTGTCCTCCGGGGACCGGCTGACCGCGTTCGATCCGGACACGGTCTACACCCAGTGCCCGCAGCCGAAGCCCTGCCTGGCCGACCCGACCTGCGCAGATCCGCCGCTGCCGCCCGCGCCGCCGGTGCCCATCAGCCCCTGCTATCCCAAGGGGAAGGGGAACTTCTACCGCTCGCGGCTGTCGCTGTCGCCGCTGGACGTGCCGGAGTGGCTGGAGACGGTGCCGATCATCGAGGTCCGCACCGGGAGCAAGGCCATGCGCCGCCTCACGGTCCGCTTCTGGGCCAACCCGCAGGGCCTGGAGTGCGACCAGGTGACCGACCCGTGCTCGGCCTGCCTGGACATCAGCATCGGCTATCTCCCGGCCGGGTCCACGCTCACGGTCGACGGCCGTATCCAGCGGGCCACGGTCAACTGCCCGTCGGGCACGGCGGGCAGCTCCACGTCCACGCCGACCATCTACGGCCCTCAGGGGCGGACCTTCGAGTGGCCGGTCTTCACGTGCCCGACCGGCCTGTGCATCGAGGTCCTGTCCAAGTACGAGGACACCGCCCTCAACGCCCAGGCGCGGGTGACGCTTCACCCGCGCTCGGACGCCGGATGATCTGAAAGGAACCAGCATGGCAAGGTGCGGATGCGCCGCCGGGTGCTCCTGCCTGGTGGTGGGCTCGTCGCCCGTGTTCGTCAGCGGCAACGGCTCGCCGGGGTCGCCCTTCACGGTCGGCGTCAGCTACGAGGGCAAGACCGGCTGCGCGGGCATCGCCGCCTGTGTGGCGGCGAATCTGGGCCCGGGGCTGACGTACGACGAGGCCACCGGGACCATCCAGGCGTTCGTCAGCCGGGACGCGGACAACGCGCTGGGCTTCGGCGGGGACAACGGTCTCTTCGCCACGGCCGGGGAGGGGGGCGGAGGCGGCACGACGTGCGGCCTGAAGATCTCGAACCTGCCGCCTGCGCCGGAGGTGACGGGGGCGTGGGCCATGGCTGGGCTGCTCAACCCGTTCAACTCCCCGTACGGCCTGGAGTACTGCATCGCGAACAAGATCGACATCACGCACATGATGTGCGCGGCGACCGGCGACGGCGCGATGTGGGTCGCGGAGTACAACACCGGCCTGATGTCGGTGAACCGCTCCAAGATCTACGAGTCCAAGCACGCGAAGTACCTGGACTCGGCCACCGTCAAGGCGATGATCAACAACCCGTCGGACGTGAACAACCCCTTCCCGGCCGTGGCGGCCAGCCCTTCGCGCGTGTGGCAGTCGGGCTGGTACGGGTGGCTGGCCCCGGAGTACCAGCAGATGCTCGTGACGGACGCCCTGCGGATCGCCGACGGGAAGACGGTCTGCCTCCTGGACTGCTCGGACGCGGGGGAGGTCCACAACACGGAGTCGGTCAACGTGCAGGCGGCGCTCCGTGCGGTCCGCCAGTACTGCGCGGAGGACTGGGCGTTCATCGGGGTCAACGACCTGGCCAACGCCACGACGGTGCTGAACGGCAACGTCGAGCCGATGCTGATGATCAACCACCAGGGCACCTGGAACGACGCCGACCTGCCGTTCACCACGCTCCAGCTGACGGCCGCCGGGGTGTCGTGGGTGGCGCTGTCGCACTACTACGCGGACAGCGTGTTCAACGCGTACAAGAACGCGGGCATCCACGTCCTGATGTGGGGCGCGAGCCGTCACGTGCACCGCACGCGGATGGAGACGCTGGGCATCCGGGGCTTCCTCGGGCACGACCCGGTCTACACGCGCGGCCCGTCCGCGGAGTTCGACTACCGCACGCTGGACGACCCGTGGTCGCGGCGGCGGATGGGGGTGGGGCAGCTCACCCACTCCACCGACCAGGGCAACGTGACCGGCAACCTGCCGCGTGGCTTCTGCAACGTGTCGCCGACCTCCGGCGCGCCGGTCGCGCCGGACGGCCTGTACATCCCCAGCCGGTGGGGCGAGGGCGGCGGCGCTCCGTCGATCCTGTGCGGCTGGCACTGCCCGCTGAAGCAGCCCAACACCTACACCGTTCAGCTGGAGATGCTGTTCGACCAGCTCCCCGTCGGCGCGACGGGGAAGATCGGGCTCCTGTTCGGGATGCCCGACGACCGGACGACGTTCGCCTGGAACGGGTCGGACGGGAACCCGGCGGGCATGGCGACGCCCCAGCGCCAGGGGTACCGCGTGTGGCAGCGGAACACCGGCGCGATCGGCATCGGCGTCTGGGACGCCACGGGCGCCTTCACGCAGCTGACCGAGGTCACGACCCCGGCCATCGCGGCGGACGTGTGGAACACGTACCTGCTGACGGTCACGCCGACGACGATCACGTGGCGGCGGACGCTGGGCAGCGGCACCAACTACACCGCGACGGTGACGAACAGCCTGTGGCGGGGGCCGTACTTCGCGATCGAGAAGGAGGAGCTGCACCCGGAGAACACGCAGTACGGGTTCTACGCGGGCTACCGGAACCTCGTCGTCGGCAACCAGGGCTGAGGAGCAGGGACATGGCTGAGAGGACGCGTACGTACTTCGGGGACGCGGTGTTCCGCATCGTGCTCCAGTCGGGCGACTGGCCGGGCTGCGACCTGGTGGGGGACGGCTCGCTGGACGGTCTGCGCGAATCGCTTCAGGCTGCGCTGATGCGCGAGGGCCTGGACTTCACGTACAAGGACATCACCGACAACGCGGCGGCCAGCGTCCTGTCGGTGTCCATGCCGGTTCCCTGCGGGGCCATGGACCCCACGGCGGACGTGCCGGGGATGGTCGTGTGGAGGTCCAACCGGGTGCCGAAGCCGGGCGTGGTGTGGACGCTGGGCGAGAAGCTGGCGGGCTGGCTGAGCGAGGTGCCGTGGGTGACGGACGACTTCACGGCGATGGTCGGGCTGACCTCGCTGTCCGTGCGGGAGACGATGGGCAACGAGCCCGGCCCCCTGTGGCCGAAGCCTCCGGCGTAGGGATCCACGATCGGGTGACGGGCTGTCCGGCGCCTTCCGTATATGGCCGGTGACGCTACGCTGCCACGATCCCCCACGATCCCCGTTGGCGAAGTCCAGGAGTAGACGAGATGCTGAAGGCGTACGTAAGGCGGCTGAACGGCGAGACGACACCGGTGGGTTGGCAGCACACCGGCCAGCACCTCGGGGTGACCGAGGGGGCGGTTCGCCTGGCGCGGCTGTACTGGGAGCAGGGGCTGGGCGACGCCAGCGACCCCGAGCACGCCGACCGGGAGCAGCGGGCGCGTGAGCTGCTGCGGAGCGTGGTGCCGCTGCTGGACGTGCTGATCCTGACGCGGGTGGCTCCGGACGGGAGCGAGCGCGTGGTGTTCCACGGGCTGGCGCAGGAGGTGAGCAGCATGGACCACCACCTGTCGCTGATCGCGGCCGACAACCCCACGGCGCAGCGGCTGTTCGACCAGCCGCTCCACCTCGACGGCCCGCTCATCCCCACCGACAGGCCGTACCCGGCCGAGGCTGGCCGCCCCGGCCACCCGCAGCCGGGCACCCCCCCCCAAA